>JALZWC010000515.1 GCA_023300255.1 Saprospiraceae bacterium
AGAATAAATTAGCCATTTTAACCTGCCCAGCCGCCCATCCGCTTTGCGGTTCAGGAGCTTACACTCCTTCATCTTAGAGTAAAAAATGACTAGCTTAAAACAACTAATTTATTCTCACTTTTTGCCTTAAAAGAAGTCCTAATAATTATCAATCCCCTCTTTTAACCGTGACATTCACTGGTAGACAAACCTCGTTACAACATACAACATCAGGAACGACTGCCGTCGAAGAAATAACTGGACATTGACTCGTGCTAGAAGATGCTTTTACGATATACGTCCCTGGACCAGGTGCAATATAGAGATTACTAAAACTATTGTGTAATAAGATTTCATTATTACCAATAATCTCATACCATGCATACATATCCCAACCAGCATCTGCTGTTAGGATAGGTGCACTAAAAGGCACATAACATTCAATTACTTCTGGAGAGATATTGATTGTACCAGTTGGATAATGAGTGACTGGATATTCTATAACTTCTGTACAAGCACCATTATTATAACTTATGGTTGCTTGGAAAGTAGTATTTTCTGTTAAGTTACATGCCTCTATTCTAAAGGCACTTGGATCATCAACTAAAGAGGCAGGAGACCAACTAACTGTCATACCTGCTGTTGCATCATTTGGAACAATTACTTCTAATCCAATACATTCCTCTCCACAGGCAAAATCGTCTCCTTCCACTGTGATGCCTGGTGTACCAATCCCCCATATCTCTATAGTTTCTTCCACGGCACAATCTCCTGTACCAGTTGTAAATGTTACTGGCCATGGAGCATCAATTCCAGCTCCATCAGGGATACAGATTGTAGCTACATTATTGGTAATCGAAACTGGAGCAAAATCCTCATAAGGAATTCCTAGTCCTTCTAATCTAAACTCAGATGTGGCCCAGTTTGTAGTTAAACCATTGGAAGAAATTCTAAAATACTGACCAGTTATTGGAGCAGTCAAAACGGTTTCTTCAATGATTGCCGAACTTGGAATAAAAGCCCCCGTTTCGGCTAATGACCAATTTACTCCATCAAGGGAATATTCTAATTTTAACGCAGTACTACCGTAGACATGGATAATGTTAGACCAGCCAGAAACTATTCCTCCTCCCATATATAACCTTTCTACTTGAACTGGGCAAGGATAAGAAGCTACAATAAAGCCTTCTCCTCTACCACCACCCTCTGAAATTAATAGGTTGTTATCGCCATTTCCTATACTATCATCCGTTAAGTCTTCGTACGTAATGAAAGCTGAAGGTGGTCCACCATTTGGAAATGTATAAGAATTTGCTCCTGCCCAATCTAAAGAAGGATTATATTCAACTCCAGTTGCCCCTTTTATAGAATCAGCTATAATTGAAACATAATCACAAATATCAATATCAATACAACTCCCTGGACACATTGTTAATGGCTCGTCATATTCTTTCAATCCTTCAAATTTGATATTATCTAAGTATTTTTCCGTTCTATCACAGGCGCAATCTGTATCATATACTACTTCAAAAAGTATTGGACAGGATTGTCCATCTGGTACATCTACTGCTCCACTTACCATTATAGTAGATCCATCAGCTACAGAAAATGTTCCGTTTTCTGAACCCAATAGATTATCCACATTCGGATTGACATCCAAGGAGCCATCTACATCTTCATAAAAATTAACCGTATAGACTTGATTGGACGCAGTAGGTCCATTATGATTGATCGTGAATTCATAGGATAATTCAACATTATCTGAAGAACTTGAACAAGAAGTGTATACTTCTAAATCTTCGGCTATAAAAGGTGGCGCTAATTCGATACCGATGCGGTTATTGATACTATTTTGTACAAAAACACCACATTCTGTAGGCGGACCTGGAGAACAAGTAACCATATCCACAAAGCTCTTAATGTCTGCTAATAAGTAAGTGTCTCCACAGCCCATATCCTTATCCATTGCCGCATCAAAGGTCATACTCATAGAGCCATAAGCCCCTATAGATGGCCCACTAAAACATACTTCTGTTGCAGTTCCAATTGGTGTTTTCGTAACCGTTCCTACTGGATATCCAGCAGGGGACGTAAACATCACTGTTCCTGTTTGATAATCTAAACCTTCGGGGAAAGTCACACAAACTAAGACGCTGTCACTAGTAGACTCGGTACCAGAATTGATCGCAGTAATACCAAAGGTATTAACTGTTCCTTCACAATTAATTATATCTGGATTAGTGACCAACAATAATTGTGCATAATCTATCGGATCTGCTCCTTGAATTACTAAAGGCGGACTTTGAACTACGCCAGATGAAACCGTTTGGTCAGAACATGGATCAGCAGCAGTCGTTTCTGTTAATGCCTTAGAACCAGACAAGAATTCATTACAATTAGTAATCACACTAAATCTAAAAGCTACTTTATTACTATCCGCAGTAGTATTTGCAGCAGATACTCCTTGGAGGCCATTAGAATCTATCCATGCATTCCAAAGTGCATCATCTGAATAGGAATAAGTATTTCCTACAACCACATCTGGATCTGTTGGAATATTAGTCCATGTTCCCAATGTGTTAGGCCCTCCTGGATAAGCTACTTCCCATGAACCTGGTACAATTGTCATCCCTGGTGGTAAATCAAACATTGGTACTAAATCTAACAGCACTAACTCTTTTGTATTTTTTACCAATACATTCATGGTCACCGTTCCACATAAAGGTAAACTTGCTGGTAAGCCAAACCATTCTGTTTGTAATCCAATTTGTCCAAAAATATAAGTATAACATACTTCAGAACTCGGACAACCACTAGAACCTGATAGAGCTGCTTTTACATTTTCAGGTGCGCAACCCGAAAATGATCTAACGCAAATTTTTGGAGGTGCATCTGTTGGATCTGGACAAAATAATAAAGTCGTCCCAACAAATATCGAGTTCATTTCATTTGCGGCAAAAGTATCTGAAGGTAAGGTTATGCTATATATTTTATTGATACCATCATCAGAAATTAAAGTCTTTGTCAATGGCATAGTACCAGCTGCATCCAAGTATACATCTTCTAATCGTACGGAAGAAGGAATTTTTACAGAAGCTCCCACCCCTGTTGCAGTTAATGCTAAATCGGTATTGTGCAAGCTAATTTCTTGAATTTCTTCACTTACTCCAGGTGAGGCGGAAGCTAATATATTAGCTCCTACATTGGTTATCGTGAAAGGTCCTTGTGGATTACGATTATCAATCAACAAGAAAACTTCACTTAACCTATCTGTTTTATTTGATAAAGAATCTAAGGCTAATTGATCAAACCAATTACTATCAGCAGCAAAACCAAATTCATCACAAATAGAATTAGTCATTTGAGCCGCAGTATTTGCGTTACATTCATGCTCTCTAAATTCTTCCCCTCTTTCTTTAATTGTATTAACATACGACCAATCATAGAATAAGTCGTATTCAGAAATACCTGTAATATCTTGAGGACAAATCATACAGAGATCATAGCTTAATCTAATCGTATCACAATTGTCAAAGCCAATTCCGAGACCTAAAATATCTTGGTCAGTTAAATTAAAGAAAACATTTCCAATTGTTTGGTCAGAATTTACACCACAAATATCCTCGTCATATCCTGCAACAGGCGCACAGAACATATTTTGAGAAGAATCAACTGACACATCATATATCACACCTAACCGCTCTACTTGTGCATTGGCACAATAAGCTAAAGGAGCACGAATTAAGCCATTGACTTTCGTGATATTCAAAAAAGGACGATACTCTTGTTTGAACCAAGAATCTCCTATAGGACCAGGTAGATCATTTACTGTAAAAGTATGCTCAATAGTTCCCCCGCAATCATCTAGAGTCATACGAGTAGAGGCGTCAATTTCACCAGCTATATCAAAAAATAAAGGACTAAACTCTCTACAGGCAGTGCCAACGCTTGTTTCACAATAAGTCGCACTCCCAGCAATTGGATCATATTGATAAACAGTTAAATCCGTTCTAACTTTTGCAACTTGTTCCAAGGGCGACTCTGTTCCTAAGATTTTTTGTGCTGCTCGATATGGATTAATTATTAGGGGAGAACTCCACTGAATATGAACCGTATCACCTACTTCAATATTGAATGTATTGATCATTTCATCAGCGCAGTTGCCTTCTCCTAAATGAGCATTGATTCCTCCACATTCTTTAATATTATCAAAATTCCAAAGATAGAAGCTAAGATTGCTATTATCTCTATAATCAACAGAGGAGTTTTGATTCAAACGATGACCAATCGTCCCATCCCAAGGTGTGGTATTGAACCAATTCCATATGGAACCATAGGTATCTTGGTTTCCATCGGGTGGGTTTTGACAAGCAATTAAGGCACTAAAATCAATATCTGATCTTGTTACAGCTCCTATTTTTGAGACTTGGAATTTATCCAATTGAGCATTAGTTGCATCAAGGTTTAAATCTAAATTTGAAACAGTTGCAGCTCCTTCGGTATCGTCGATAAGGTACCAACTAAAAGCCCAACGTCCTAGGTTGTCTATAGCAGCTTGATCTCTTATAACAAAATATTCATAATGTGTCAAAGTATCCCCAGGTAGAAATCTGGTTAAATCAACTGCACCGCCTGCTGCAATTAAACTTTCCTTAGTGTGTTTAGTCGTGGCTGTTTTATCCGTATAACCGAAGTTACTACGCTGAGAACTATGTATACCTTGCTCAATAATACAAACACAGTTCGTACAATTAGGATCTGCCCGAAAGGTTACATCTCTACATGCTTTTAAGATTTCACAACCTCCCACACAATCAGAACAACTAGAAACAACTTGCTGTGTCCCCGTAAAAAAACCTACTGGTGAACAAAGACAGGAGTCCATTGCTATCGAATATTTATAACAAACATTCCTATCATCGGAACCCATGTTTAAAACTAAGGTAGCACTCTCCTCATTTGCTTTCGTGAATGTGACATCTATATCTGCAATAGGTGTATAAGTCGTTCCACCATCAATAGACCAACTTGCAGAATTTGCACTAAATTCAATATCCTGCATAAATCGAGGTGCTCCTGAAAAATCAACCTGAAGGTAATTCTTTGCGCCAGACGGACAATCGTCAATATTCAATTTTTCAAAAGTATAGCAAAATTCTACTTCCAAAGCTGACGAGTCGGTGCTAAGGGTATTTGTATTATCACTATAAGTACCAAAGTCGTAGCCAAAAACTCCCGTAGTGCCAAATTCTGCCTCCGTAGGATTGGAAACGCCTGTTGCTCCATAAATCAAATCAAAAGCATCAGGTACAGGGAAATCCTTGAATGTACTTCCACAATCGGTTTTTCCTGATACATAAAACTGCACATCTTCACAATTAATATTCGCACAATCCCCCTCTTCAATTCCACAAGTTACTTCTATAGTTACTTCTGCGGTAATGCTCGTGTTCCCCAACAAGTCATCATAAAAACCATCCCCATCATGATCTACCAAACCAAGATTAGGGTCCGTATTTGAAGTAAAGTCTATGTTAATGTCATCACCTACCCATTCGTAATAACTTGAAGGAACAGTTATTCCCCCAACAATCACAT
This sequence comes from Saprospiraceae bacterium, assembly GCA_023300255.1. Classification (GTDB taxonomy): domain Bacteria; phylum Bacteroidota; class Bacteroidia; order Chitinophagales; family Saprospiraceae; genus JAFMDF01. Next base: position 5,578 of record JALZWC010000515.1, read on the forward strand.
TAGTTACATCAAGATTAGGTTTATCACAGGTTTGAAAGCCTACCTGTAAATCTGTGTAGGTATTTTGATCTGTATTTGCGTTTGGATTTGTTACCGTTATACTAACAGTTCCCGGATTACCGCATATCTCAATCCCTTCTGCATTTAAGGCAGCTGTTGCAATTGCAGGTAAAGAACCTGTTGGTACCACTTTAATAAAAGAAGTTTGACTAGACGTTCCACAATCCATACCATCACATCCCCATCGGGCAAGATAATTAAAAGGAGTATCAGCTCTTTCTGGACAAGAATTGAGGGTATAGCAAACTTCTACTTCAACTACCTCACTAGTATTCATTTGACCATCCGCTGGATTATTAAGCGAGTTGGCAGGAAAATAGGCATCATCAATATTTAGCGAAGTGGTAAGCGTACCTGCATCATATCCAATATCTCCACTTGGTACCAGTATATTATTTACTTCAATTTTATCTAAAACCAAATCTCCACCGAACAATTCTAAGCCGACAATTTCAAACCTAAAACTGTCCAAATAAGCACTTAGACCATCCTGAGAAAGTGTAATCGTTTGACAACTTGGATCCCCTAAGGAAGTAATCGTCGCATCAACAGGACTCAATGGAGATAGCATATTCAATACTGAGAGATGAACCGATGAATTAAATTCCTCATTTGATGTAAATGAATCTTTACATTTATGGACAACGTTTAAGGTATCGATATAGGTGAATTGGTAATTGTAGTCAAAGAATAAACTCTCTGATTTATCTACCTCACAATTTGCTATTACAGCAATATTGACAATAACTAAACTATCCCCTGTTATTCCGTTTACAAAAAAGGTAGGCCTATCCGGATTTGGATCCGTTGCCGTAATAGATGTTCCCCCTAATTGAGCATATTCAAAACCACCGTATTGCATACCATCTGGAAAATCTATTTCAAATTCAAATCCCTTTACATCACCTGGGTCTCCTGTAAAGATTATCATAGACAAGGTATCTGCCGCCCCACAAACATTTACGTCATCTATCTGTGGATAACCAGGTACATTTCGTAAATCAATGAATTCGATATCTGGACAGTCAGTGCTGCCCATAAAGGTGGCCTGTTCAAAATTGGGAAAAATCTTTTTAAGCTGGGCTAATTTACTGGTAGGTGGGTCTGAGGATGCTGCATGAACAACTAACGGAAAACCAATAATAGTTATAAATAGGATTAATCTTACAATGTAATTGTTTTCTAAATTGTGCCTTAACATATTAGTCTAATTAGGTACTAGATAAGATTTTCTTATGAAAGGGAGGAATTAGTGAGTGGAGAAATTAGTAAGCAGGAGGGACAATGACTAATATAGTAAATAATCAAATAATATGCCATTTCCATAGCTATGATAAAAAGCCGGAAAAACATTTTACACAACCATTTTAAATAAGCAGGGCGGAGGAAAATTATCAACTTTCAAAATATTGGA
>JALZWC010000516.1 GCA_023300255.1 Saprospiraceae bacterium
CTTTTAAGCTTTTAGACGCCACTTTCTCTTTCTAGTGTTTATCCAAGGACCTTGAATAGCTATTGTTAGGCCTGCATGTTGAATATTTACAAAATAGGTTCTGCCAGATGGAGAAAAAACGCCGCCAGCGAATTCTGATTGAAAACCGACGTTTTCTGCAATCTGATAAAATTGCCCACTCGTTGTGATACCTACAACACGAGGTTTTGCGTGATCTTCACAAAAAATAACATCTCCCCACGGAGCAACCGTTAAATTATCACAAAATTTTAATAATTCACCATTGTTAGGCTCTAAAAATAATTCTATTCGACCAGGTTGTTTTGCTTCTTCCCGAGTTCCTTCGTACGGACTCGGTGTATATCTGAATATTTGACCTGTTTGAGTTAAACCACCACTGGTACAAGCGAAATATAATTCTTGATTGCCAAACCACATACCTTCCCCTCGTGCAAATTTTGCCGCTCCATTTTGAAAACCTTGTGATCGTAAAAGATCATTTTCTACGTTCTCTACCTGCTCAAAATCAATCCATTCGACTTCCATCGGTTTATTTATTGGAAATTTTTGACCATCTGTTTCCCAATTTCTAGTAATAACACGCTTACTTCCTTTTATAGCTAAAGCTTGTAACTTTCCGCCTTTAACTAACTGGCCTGGCTCATTTGGCAAAAACCGATAGATCAATCCATCTTTCCTATCTTCTGTCTGATAAACAATACTAGTCCTAGGATCTACACATACAGCTTCATGATTGAACTGTCCCATAGCCTTTAAAGGTATTGGGTCTGCTAATTGCATATGCTCTGTAATAGGCACTTCAAAATTATATCCGTGGCTTTGTTCATATCCATTCTTCCTAGGCATAACTATCTCTTCGCAAGAAATCCATGTGCCCCAAGGTGTAGAACCACCTGCACAGTTTCTTAAAGTACCTGTCAAACTTAACCAAGATTTCTCTACCTCTAAGGTATCTTCATTAACAACTAAAGTAGTCGTTCCTCCACTACATGGTAAGTTTCCATTTCTAAAATCATAAAACTTAGATTGATCTACTTTTTCTAAATGCTCATACGATTTCCCAAATGCACTAAAATTGGTTGGCATTAACTCATGATTTCTTACTAAAATTACTCGCCCATTACTTCCTATATAAGTGGCCATTCCATCTGGCTTATCAGGATGAACTAAACCATCACTCATTGGTTCGCCCATTCTAGCGATAATTTTATAAGAAAAATCTTTAGGTAAGTTTAATACCCCTTCTTTATCTTTTTTTAACTTACCGTACTTCGATCTTAGTAATTTTTCTTTATTGGGGGTCGAATGCTCTCCGCAGGATTGAAGGGTAGTTGCTACAAACATTTGTAGGCCTAAAAAACCAATACTGGCCATAGATGCTTGACGCAAAAAACTCCTCCTGCTAGTGGATTGATTCATACTTGTTATTTGTTAGGCCTTAGTCTAGCTACAAAGCCATTTAAGAATAAGCGACAAGTTAATAAGAAAAGACTAATCTTGAAAGTAGGAAAAGGAAGGAACGGTACTTATGTCGAAAATAGGAAGGAAATAGTGATTTACTGGAAGGTTCTAAAGGAAATCATGTGGAAAAGCTTATTGATAAGTGAAGTAATAAGTATAAAGTAGTAAGTATGAAGTCCTAAGACGTTGACAACCTATGTTTAAAAAATCATAAGGGTCTACTTTATTTTAAACACTTTTAATAATAAAATTTGTAGGAATTAGGAGAAGGAAGTTGTTTAGTAATGATATAAAAATAACTGTAAATTCTTACACTATTACTTAGAGATATATTCTTAAACATCTTCCTTCTCCTAAAAATTAGGCAAATTGCGTTTTACGATTCAACAAATTCATCAGGTATTCTCCATACCCACTTTTGATAAATCGCTGTGCTTGAACTTCTAATTCTGCATCATTAATAAAGCCCATATTGTGAGCAATTTCTTCAATACAACCAATTTTTAGCCCCTGACGTTGTTCTATTACTTGTATAAATTGACCAGCCTGCATTAAAGAATCATGCGTACCTGTATCTAACCAAGCAATCCCTCTTCCAAACACACCAACACGAAGCTTACCCATTTCTAAGTAGATCTTGTTGACATCCGTAATTTCATATTCTCCTCTAGCACTTGGTTCTAAATTCTTAGCAATATCAATAACACTGTTATTGTAAAAATAGAGTCCAGGAACCGCAAAATTAGATTTTGGCTGTGCAGGTTTTTCTTCAATAGATACCGCATTTAATCCCTCATCAAATTCCACTACCCCATATCGTTCTGGGTCTGCTACTTGATAAGCAAATACGACGCCTCCTTCTGGATCAACACTCTGCTGCATGGTTTCTGACATACCATTACCATAAAAAATGTTGTCTCCCAATATCAAGGCTACGCTATCCTTACCTATAAATTGTTCTCCTAATACAAAAGCCTGTGCTAATCCATTAGGTATTTTTTGTTCTATATAGCTGAAATTGCAGCCAATTTGGCTACCATCCCCTAATAATTTCTGAAAATTAGGCAAATCTTGTGGTGTAGAGATAATCAATATATCTTTTATTCCAGCAGACATTAAAGTCGACAATGGATAATAGATCATTGGCTTATCATAAACGGGCATCATCTGTTTACTCACTGCCATTGTAAGTGGGTATAATCGAGTGCCTAGTCCACCAGCTAGAATAATTCCTTTCATGTAATTAATTTTTGTGAATCGTATTTAAAACCTTACGGTTTTAGAATAGAGAGGCGAGAGTAGAGAGTAGAGATGTAGTTCGTTTAAAGGTAAACAAAATTTCGTTGTTTTTAAACGAAATACATCTCTGCTCTCGCTTCTTCACGCTCAATTCTATTTCAAAAAATCGTATATAGAACTTATAAGTTTTAC
>JALZWC010000517.1 GCA_023300255.1 Saprospiraceae bacterium
AAACGCAACAGCCATCTCACGGAGTTCCCAAAGCTATGAGAATATAAAACAATCAAATATTTAAAACGCAAAAAAGGAAGGGGAGCAATAAAACACAAGGCTCAATGAATACTCAAACAGAAGAAGTATTAGAAAAAAAACTCGTCGCTCAATTGAGCAGTACCTTAGGATATTCCGAAGTTGTCATCCTCGATGAAGCAGCCTTAATCGCCAATCTCCAAACACAACTACAAACACATAATAAAGCCACCTATAGCCCTAAAGAATTTAAACAAATCCTTAACCAACTCCACAAAGGAGGTATCTTTGACCGTGCTAAAATCCTACGGGAACGCATGGCGTATACCAAAGAAAATGGAGATACAGGCTATCTGGAATTATTAAATCAAGAGCATTGGTGTCGCAATCAATTCCAAGTCACCCGTCAAGTCACGATGGACAAAGGGACTTATAAAAATCGCTATGACGTCACCTTGTTGATTAATGGTTTGCCATTGGTACAGATAGAACTCAAACGGAGAGGCTTGGAAATGAAAGAAGCCTTTAACCAAATCCATCGCTATAAAAAACATTCTTTTTGGTCGTCTTATGGTTTATTTCAATATGTGCAAATCTTTGTGATTAGCAATGGCGTGAATACTAAGTACTTTGCCAATAATGTATTTCATTTTAAGTTTACCAATTTTTGGGCAGACAAAAACAATCATAAAATAACTCAACTTACCGACTTTGCTGATGCTTTTTTGGAGAAATGTCACCTCTCCAAAATGATATGCAAGTATATTGTATTGCATCAAAGCACCAAGACCTTAATGGTCTTACGCCCTTATCAATATTATGCGACCGAGGCGATTATCGAGCGAGTCAAAAACACCGATAAGAATGGGTATATCTGGCATACGACCGGTTCAGGAAAAACCTTGACCAGTTTTAAAGCCAGTCAGATATTAATCAAATTGCCCAAAGTCCATAAGGTAGTTTTTGTCGTCGATAGAAAAGATTTGGATAGTCAGACCATTCGAGAGTTTGATGGTTTTTTAAAAGGAAGCGTCGATAGTACCGACAATACCAAGGTACTCGTTCAACAACTGACCGATACCTATAAAGACCCCAAGACTAAGGCATTTAAACAAACAGACCTTATCGTTACTACAATTCAAAAACTCAATCGAGCCATCCTCAAAGGAGCCTATAAAAAACAACTCAAACCTTTACAGGACAAACATATCGTTTTTATTTTTGACGAATGCCATCGTAGCCAATTTGGAGATACGCACAAACGCATCAAAGAATTTTTCCGTTCCAATCAATTATTTGGTTTTACGGGTACGCCTATTTTTGCCAAAAATGCCACTCGGAATGAATTAGGAAAACGAACGACCAAAGACCTTTTTGACAAACGACTCCATCAATATGTCTTACCCGATGCCATCCGTGACCAGAATGTTTTAAAATTCCAAGTGGACTATTATAAGACCATCAAGGAAAAAGAAGAAAGCAAAGAACGTCCCGATATTTTGGTAGAAGGCATTGAATCTAAAGAAGTCTTAGAAGCGGATGCACGATTAGAAGTCATCACGGATTTTATCATCAATAATCATGATAATAAAACGGATAATAGAGTTTTTTCTGCCATCTTCTGCGTCAGTAATATTGATGTATTGATAAAATATTACGACCTCTTTAAAAAGAAAAAAATAGCGGGGCAACATGATTTGAGGATTGCGACGATATTTTCCTACCGAGCCAATGAAGATGATAAAGCAGTAGAAAGGGGCGACATTCCAGATACGACGGGTGCTTTTGACGAGAGTATTAAAGAGAATGCTCATAGTCGGGAAAAATTAGAGGAATATATTTCGGATTATAATGCGCTATATAAAACGGGTTTTACCACTAAAGACAGTAAGAAATTTTATGACTATTATAAAGATATTGGACAAAAGCTAAAAAATAGAGAGAAAGATAAATATGCTTCGATTTATCACGAACATCGAATAGATATTTTATTGGTGGTCAATATGTTTCTGACGGGGTTTGATGCGAAGAAAATGAAAGTCATGTATGTAGATAAAAATCTAAAACAACATGGATTGATTCAAGCCTTTTCTCGTACCAATCGAATTATCAATACCAAAAAGAATCATGGCGTCATTTACTGTTTCCGAAATCTTAGAAAAGCGACAGACAATGCGATTAAGATGTTTTCTAACAAAACTCCTGTAGAAGAAATTTTGTTAGAACCTTACTTGCATTATATTGGAAAATTTGAAGAAGCCCTTGAAGTCTTAAAAGAAAAAACACCAGATGTAAATAGTGTGAGTCATTTGGAATCAGAGGAAGACGAAGCAGCATTTATCAAAGCATTTCGGGAGTTAGTTCGCTTGAGAAATGTTATGACTAGTTTTGATGAATTTGATATGGAAGACTTGGGCATGGACGACCAAGAGTTTGTTGATTACCGAAGTAAATACCTCGACCTTTATCGAAAGGTCAGAGATGACCGTAGCAAAGACAAAGCCTCTATCCTCAACGATATTGATTTTGAAATAGAACTTATTCAAAGAGTTGAAATCAATGTTGCCTACATTCTAAAATTACTAGGCGACTTACACAAAACTAAAAAGAAAGATCGAGCCAAAAAGAAAAAAGAAATCATTGATTTATTGGGTGGTGAAGTGGAACTTCATAGCAAAAAGGAACTCATCCAAAAATTTATTGAGCAACACATGCCCAACATAAAAGATGCGGAGGATATTCCAGATATTTTTGATGCCTTTTGGACGGAGGAAAAACAAATAGCATTTGAGGCATTGGCCAAGGAAGAAAATCTAAAAACAGAAAATTTGTTGATTGCTATTAAAGACTTTCTTTATACAGACAAACGTCCATTAGATTCTACGATTGAGGAAATGCAAAATGAACCTGCAGGCTTCTTTGATATAGATACGGTGAATGAAAGAATTTCGGATAAGATAATCGCATTTGTAAGTACGTTTGATGATGGAATGGGGGAGACCTTAGCAGATAATATTCAGGCATTGCCAGGAGAAGCAAAATTAATAGATCTTTCTATAAATCTAGCACAGGCAGCAGACCCTTCTATTGCTTACGTTCCAAAAAGGAAAATGGAATTAGAGATTTCGGGTGATTATGAAATTTTTTCTAACGACGCAATTATTACGTTGATTGAACAATTGGAAAAAGAACTAGGGCTTTCTAAAAAGATACATATTCTGTCGAAGGAAAAAGGAAGTGTCCTATTAACAGTAGAGATTGATGAGGAGGAAGCTATGCAACTCGTTTTAGCAGTTAATTCTGGCAAACTTATTCCCTTAGGCATTCAAAAAGTAAAAATCAAAAAACTATTGCCTTTGGATGGGAAAGGCACTACTTCTTCAATGGACTTGACAGAAAAAATACGCTACTATAAAAAAGTACTTTCACTTGGATTCGTAAAACAAATGTTAGAAGAAATACAACAAGACTTAACTGCAAATCAAGCTATTGAAAAAGAAGCCATTGCCTTATTAAGTCGAATAAATATCTTGGAAAGAGATCTAAACAAAGGACTGATTGATTATGAAACAAAAACTAGATTGTATAATTATATTCATTTAAGTGCTAGTGATTTGTTGTATAGAGTAGGGATGGAAGACTTTATTTAGGATTCTGTATTGAATCTTTAGTTTTTCATGTAGGGAATTCGACTCCATAAGAGACTGGTTCTCACCAATGCTAATAAATGGGCAAGTAACAGTAAAATAAAACCAAAATGTATAATAATAGTAAATTTAATAATTAGGACACCTTTCATCACCATAAAAAAATGATACTTTAACAGACAAACAGGATAGGATGAATCAAAATACCCTTTTATTCAAACAACATGATTGGCAGTTATTTACGAACATCAATACCCTGCCTCAAAAGGCGGGAGTCGAGCGCTCTAAAATCCTAATCCTAGTAGCCAAAGAATTAACGGATAATGCATTAGATACGAGGACTAATGTGCATGTTAATTATGTGAAAAAGCAGGACGGGACAACAAGAGGAGGACACTTTTTTGTTAGAGATAACGGGGAAGGTATCGCAGGAAGTAATGAACATATTGCCCGTCTCTTCTCCATCAATAGGCCATTAATCAGTACGAAGCGGCTGCGGTTACCGTATCGAGGCGCACTTGGGAATGGCTTAAGAGTGGTCTCGGGAGCTATGTTTTCTTTAGGTGGATATATCAATGTGACGACCCGTGGCAGAACCTTGAAAATTCAAGCTTCCACAAATGGACATACTACCTTTGAAGTGCTTCAAGGCTACAACCCAATTGCTATTACAGGCTTGAGTTTGGAAGATTTCACAAAAGGGACGTTGATTGAATTCTGCACAACTTCCTCGGAGTATGATGAATTAGGGAGTCTAGTCTGGGCGAATAGATCCATCTATCTCAATCAAGGTAATATTTATAGTGGTCAAACTTCGCCTTTTTGGTATGATTCAGATAGTTTCCATTCTCTATTGGAAACTTGTGCAGACGGCGTATCGGTACAAGAATTTATTTCCAATTTTGACGGATGTAAAGGCGTAAAAGGGAAGAAGTTAGCAGCCCTATATGAAGAACGAAATGCGAATAGTTTACCTTTTGAGGAAGCCGAACAATTATTGGAAGGCGCACTAGCTATTGCAAAAGTGGTGACGCATAATAGATTGGGTAGTGTAGGGAAGTTGCCGATCTCCTTAGCGTATCATAAAGTTAAAACGTCCCTTAACTTAACTGCTGCTAAAGGACAGCATCATGCCACTTTACCCGTAGTGGTTGAAATGTGGGCAGTTCCTAAGAATATGGGTTCTTTTCTATTTGTCAATAAGACAGTGACCACCGCAAATATTCAAACTAGTTTTCAAGGTAAATATGCGATTATGTATTATGGTGGCCTCGAAACTTGGTTTGAGAAAAAGATAACGACCCCAGTCGGTATTTGGATCAATGTGATCACTCCTTATATGCCGATCACCTCCGATGGTAAAAATCCGAATTTCAAACCCTTAGAAACAAGCATCTCTCAAATGTTTGAAAAAGTGGTAAAATCAGCTGCTCGTAGCGTAAAGCGGATTGATAAAGATGGGCAGGTGATAGAAGTGATTTCTCAAAAACAGATCATTGGAGAAGTCTTGACCCAAGCGATAGAGAAGGCTAGTGGTAATGGAGAATATCGTTTTTCACTAAGACAGTTATATTATGCGGTGCGGCCTTTAGTAAAATTGGGGAATAATACAGACTTGAAATATAGCTATTTTTGTGGGGTGATTGGGGATATTGAAAACGAGCAAGGTAAAGACATTCAAGGAATGTATAGAGATAATCGAGGCTTACTCATAGAACCACATACTGGAAGAGAAATGCCATTAGGTACGCTTTCTGTGGAAAGATATAATCGACCAAAGTGGCGGTTTAATAAAGTGTTGTACATTGAGAAAAAAGGTTTTTTCGAATTATTAAAAAGCCAAAAAATAGGGGAGAAGTACGATATCGCTTTAATGAGTAGTGAAGGAAATAGTACGAGAGCGGCAAAGGATTTGGTGGATTTATTAGGAGAATCTACCGAACCGACTCAATTCTTTTGTATCCATGATGCGGATGCCTCAGGTACGACTATTGTAGAAGGGTTACAGAAAGCAACTAGAGCAAGAGGCGCCAGAACAGTGGAGATCATTGATTTAGGCTTGCATCCAAAAGAGGCCATTGAAATGGGTTTAGAAATAGAAACTTTCCGTACTAAAAAAATCCATAAGGTAGCAGATGCGTATTGGGATTATCAAGACTGGTTTCAAGGAAAACGAGTGGAATTGAATGCGATGAGTTCGCCGGTATTTATTAAATGGATAGAATCAAAACTGGATCAATATTTAGAAAAAGTCATTCCTCCCGATACCCATATCACCCCTTTAGTCAATCAAAAAACGGAATCATTTTTAAAGTTAAAATTGAAGCAGAAAATCATGCAGCAATTGAATATTGATGCGTTAGTAGAAACCGCTTATCAAGACTACAAGACACCTGTTGCGAATCAAATAAAAAAGATGGATTTCGTAGAAGAAATTGAAACGGCCTTTGAGGAAGATGAAACGCTTTCTTGGGAAAGTCCTTTGGATGAGTCTATTGAGCAACAAATAGACGAGGCAATAGATGATTTTGAATTATAGCATTGATAGGGGAACGAAAAGTCGTTTTTATAATATGTAAGTAGTCGGCCAAAAATAACCTAACATTAAAATGGCTTCTTTTCTCGCTATTTGTCTTTAAAAAAGGTCTTACGTAGCTAGGCTATGTGCGAC
>JALZWC010000518.1 GCA_023300255.1 Saprospiraceae bacterium
TTAAGAGTTTCTTTTTTTAAGTCCCTCTTAATTACATTACAAAGATGCAACTCTTTATCTCTTATCCAAAATACAAAAATCACTTTTTGTGAATATTATATTTTTAGTTAAAACAATTCATATTAACCATAACTATCTATAAATAAGTATTTTAAAACAAAAATAAAATACTATTTGTGAGTAAAATATTTTTTAATTATTTTTAAAAAGATAGTAATTAGGTAAAAAAAGGTAGAATATTTGTCAAGTATTTGACAAATACTTGCTCGTTTTTTAAAAAAAATACACTTCTATTCTCTTCTCTAGTGGTATTCCGAAACATAAATGGTCTACCCACGAAGAAAACCATATAATACCACCGTAGTAAATAGTATTTCAACAAAAAAAATACGCTTGGTAAGCACTTTCTAAACAACTTCTTAATCGATAGGGCATAAATTTACATAATGAAAAATTCTTCTTTTATCAGTTTAGCGTTAAAAGGTATGGCAATGGGTATAGCAGAAGTTATTCCTGGTGTCTCTGGAGGTACCATCGCTTTTATAACAGGCATTTATGAAAAACTATTAGATACCATTAAAGCATTTAGTCCTTCCTTAATAGGCGTTTTTAAAAAAGAAGGAGTCAGTGGTTTATGGTCAGCAGTGAATGGTGCTTTTTTAGCGACCTTATTAATAGGGATGGCTACAGGCGTAATCGTGGGTGTATTCGGAGTAACCCATTTGTTAGAAACCTATCCAGAAATGCTTTGGGCGTTTTTCTTTGGATTAATTATAAGCTCTGCTATATTTATAGGCAAGCAAGTCTCGTCTTGGGGCATAACAGAGATCTTATTGATGCTTACAGGGGTTGCTGTCGCTTATTATATAACGGTTGCAAGTCCCGCTCAAGGAAATGAAGCACTCTGGTATGTATTCTTATCTGGTACTATTGCGATTTCCGCATTAATATTACCAGGTATTTCTGGAAGTTTTATATTATTAATCATGGGTATGTACTCTTTTATCATTCCAACCGTCAAAAATGCATTGAAAACATTCGATAGTGAAAGTTTACTAACGGTAGGCGTATTCGCAGCAGGATGTTTATTAGGATTAACTACTTTCTCAAGGGTACTTTCTTGGACCTTTAAAAACTACAAAAGCCCTACTTTAGCCTTATTAACTGGTTTTATGTTAGGGTCTTTAAATAAACTTTGGCCTTGGAGAAATGTTCTTTCTACTAGAGTTAATAGTAAAGGAGAAACAGTCCCGTTTTTAGAAGAAAGTGTTTTACCTGCTGCTTATGATGGAAATCCATATCTTGTGGGCGTACTTATTACTATGCTACTTGGATTCTTATCCGTTTTTATTATTGAACGATTAGGAACCAAAAACGAAGTCGTTTAAAAAAGAATTATGCCAATAACAAATCAACTAGGACTAATCGGTTATCCGCTATCGCACTCCTTTTCAAAAAAATATTTTGCAGATAAGTTTGCAGAGGCAAATATTTCTGATTTCAACTATGAGTTATATCCAATTGAGCAAATAACTGATTTACCTAAATTGATTCAACAAACACCTAATTTATTAGGTCTTAATGTAACGATTCCCTATAAGGTACAGGTGATGCCTTACTTAGATGAAATAGATGCCGAAGCAGCAAAAGTGGGTGCGGTTAATACGATTAAATTCGAACAAGGAAAGTTAAAAGGATACAATACAGATATATATGGATTTGAACACTCTCTACTAGATTTAATAAAATCTTCTAGTAAACCATTCCATCAATTGAAAGCATTAGTTTTAGGTACTGGTGGCGCATCTAAAGCTGTCGTACACGTACTTGACAAACTAGACATTTTTAGTCAACTTGTGTCTAGAACTAAAAAAAACGACGTTCTTACTTATGATTCCTTAGATGTTACAAAATTTAAGGACTATAATATCGTTATTAATACTACTCCTCTTGGGACATATCCTAACGCCCAAACTTGCCCCTTACTTCCATATGATGCAATCCAACCTGATCATTATTTTTATGATTTGGTATATAATCCAGCAGAATCATTATTTTTAAAAAATGCTAAGCAAAGAGGAGCTAGCATAAAAAATGGTTCAGATATGCTAATTTTGCAAGCAGAAAAAGCCTGGAGTATTTGGACGGACTAATAAAAATAGAATAGAGAAGCGAGAATAGAGACGTATTTCATTTAAAAAACAACGGAATTTCGTCTGTTTTTAAACGAAATACGTCTCTATTCCCCGCCCGCCTAACGGCAGTCGGGCTGGTCTAATCTCGCTTCTCTATTCTAAAACCAATACTGAGATGACCAAAATGGGGAAATCCTTAAACGAAAAACTCTTATTTAATTTCAATAATACGGCAACTGCCTTTGCTTACAAAACCAACGAAGAATTAAAGCATTCTTCTTTCTTATTCAAAATGATGAATAAGGCTTGGTTTGTACGTTTTAGTTCAGCCATAGGATTGAAAGCACTACAATTAAATCTACCGTTCGTAGAAGCTACTGTTGAATCGACCCTCTATAAGCAATTCTGTAGCGGAACTACCCTTCTGAATTCTCAAGATGTAATAGATAAATTATATGAGTACAAGGTACAATCTGTATTAGATTATGGAGCCGAAGCAAAAACGAAAGAAACGGATTTCAATCATAGCATGAATGAAGCAATTCGCGCTATAGAATTTGCTTCTGACACATCCAGTATCTCTACCATCTGCGTTAAATTAACGGCCTTAGCCCCTATTAAGTTATTAGAAAAGATACAATCCGTAAATCCATTAAGTATAGAAGAAACTAAAAATTATAAAAATGTTTTAAAACGAATAGATTCCATTTGCTATTCCGCTAACTTAAAGAATGTAAGAGTATTTATTGATGCGGAGGAAAGTTGGATTCAAGACACTATAGATTTCATCGCCAATAGGATGATGAAGCGATACAACAAAGAAAAAGTAATTGTCTTTAATACGTTTCAATTATACAGAAAAAATAGGTTAGATTTTTTAATGGAGAGTTTCGATAAAGCGCAAAAAGAAGGCTATATATTAGGTGCAAAATTAGTGCGAGGTGCCTACATGGAGAAAGAAAGGAAGTATGCAGAACAATTTAATACGCCTTCTCCTATTCAGGAGACCAAGCAAGCAACCGATAATGACTATAATACGGCCTTACAATTTTGTGTTGATAATTACACCAAATTAGCGGCTGTTGCGGCAACCCATAATAAAGAAAGCTGTCTATTATTAACTCAGTTAATGGACAAGAAAAATATAGCCAAAAATCATCCAAATTTGAGCTTCTGTCAATTATATGGAATGGGTGATAATATCAGTTTTAATTTAGCTGCAGCAAGTTATACGGTTTCTAAATATATGGTTTATGGCCCCGTAAAAGAGGTCATGCCCTTCCTTATTAGACGGGCAGAAGAGAACTCTGCCATCGCTGGAGAGTTGGGAAGAGAGTATCAATTGATAAGAAAAGAACTGAAGCGGAGGGGGTTGAGGTAATACAAGTTCAAGACCAAGTATCAAGTTCAAGTTCAAAAACTAGACGTTGAAACCGAGACGTAAGCCCACGTCTAGTTTTTGATCATGATACTTGAATTTGAACTTAATTCTTACAACTTCCCATTCGCCTCATTATACAAGACCGCCAATACAACCTGCCCTACTGCTCTTAATGTTCGTTTATCAATATTCTCCATCGTATCATTAGTAGTATGCCAATGCTTTACGAATGTTTGCTCGGTGTCCGTTGGCAAATTAATAATATCAATCATTGGTATTTTGGCGATGGTATTCACAAAATAATGGTCATCCGTCAAGCCTTCCACATTTTGAGCAGAAAAATAATCGGAGAACCCCATCCCTTGTGCTAGCTTCCATACCTTACGAACGACATCTGGAGCATAAGTAGCAGAAACTGCTTCTATCGGAAATCGAGCATTTTTTCCACCGACCATATCTAATAAAATTCCATACTCTGCTCTATAGCCATTAACATGAAAGTTTTTTGACCAATGTTGAGATCCCAATGCCCAGCTCTCTCTATCATCTCCTCCACTTTCTCCATAATCTTCTGCATCAAAAAAAACAATGTCTACTCCTAGATTCTCTATCGGAAATTGACCTAATTGTTTCGCAACTTCTAATAAAACACCTACTCCACTTGCGCCATCATCCGCTCCCATAACCGCTTCATTTCTGCGTGCTTCATCTGGATCATTATCTGTTATATGTCTCGTATCCCAATGCGCTGCTAATACAATTCTCCTTTTAGCAGTAGGATTAAATTGTCCAATAATATTAGTGCCATTCAACGTAGTTCCAGTATATGCTTGTGCTTTGAAATCTTGCTCTATTACAACAGCATTAAATTCTTTTAACTTTCCTACTAAGTAGTCTTTACATGCTTTATGCGCTTCCGTATTAGGTACTCTTGGTCCGAATGCTACTTGCGCTGCCACAAAGTCGTAGGCTGCTTCTTTATCAAATTTGGGTACTTTCATCTGTTTAGCTGGTTTCGCTGTTGGCGTAGGAGTCGTAGTCGCTTGTTTATTATCAGGTTGGCAAGCAAATAGACAGATTACAAATAAGAAGAATAGGGCATTTTTCATTAAAGATATTTTTCTGAAAGGAACGACAAAATAATAAGGTCTGCAAAGATAAGTAGTCGGTCATATTTATTTGGAAAATTTTAAGGCTAAGATTTTTTCTTTTCATCGGACCACGCTAGTGGAATGTCGTTAACTTAGCGACGAATTGTTGATGGCAGAAACTTTCAAAGTGGCTGTCATCTTTCGGAGAGACCCAGATCGCCCCCACCTTCAAGGTATCGGCTATCAAAAATCCGTCTACAAAATTCGACAGCT
This sequence comes from Saprospiraceae bacterium, assembly GCA_023300255.1. GTDB lineage: Bacteria > Bacteroidota > Bacteroidia > Chitinophagales > Saprospiraceae > JAFMDF01. The sequence continues at coordinate 4,881 of JALZWC010000518.1, forward strand.
ATTCCTTAAGTTGACGACATTCCAC
>JALZWC010000519.1 GCA_023300255.1 Saprospiraceae bacterium
GAGTCATAGCTATGACTCCTGAGTTCCGCCTTGTAATCCTCCAATTTTCCCACAAATCACACTCATCACTATTAATTGGAAAGACCACTAAGCCAACACTAAAAGACATAAAACATGAATTATATTAGGACTTATGACCAAGCCAAGCTTTCTAATAAGCAAGAACTACCTTTCAATATTAAGTTCAATTTTGAAAAGATAGTTAATTATTGGCAAAACATAGCGCAAAGTGATTCAGCAGAAGCTGTTGCTGCAGAAAATTTGCTAGCTAAAATTAGAAAGAATGCACCTTTTTTATTCGGAGCATTTGAAGATATTGATCTTCTCGAAAAACATCAAAACGAAGTTAAAGCCTTACTTGCCCCTCTCTTTCCTTCTTTAACGACTCTTAACGATATTAAAGCAGTTGCTATTCCCTTTCTTCCAATTTTATTTAATACTTCCGAACGCTTAGGTAAGATTTTAGATACTGGAGGAACTTATCATTTTTCAGCTGTTCGACAAGAGGAGCCAGATCGCTCTTATATAAATGCTTGTATCTTCATTTTAAATTTTAAATACGGAGCTAATATTAATAATAAACGAGCATTTTATTTTGATATTACCAATAGACAAACAGGTATTATCAAACATTATAGAGCATTTATGAATGCTGATTTTTCTTCTTTTATTCCAGCTAAAGATTTTAAGCCTTTAAGTAAAATCGAGATCAAACAATTAGTCGATAATCTTGATAATATCGACTTGTGGAAGGAAAAAATTCCTCCTGCTAGTTTTACTTATGAAGGCTTTGCTTTGGTTAAGTTATTTGATGTAACAGAAGAAGAAACCATTTCCACATTAAAAGTGGACCTACTCAAGAAAGATGCTTTACAAACTCCAAATATCGTAGAAACAATCCGTACTCATTTATCTTCTCTGTTAGCTATAGATAGCCTCAAACTAGGCTTTGCCGCATACGATAAAAAGAAAGATACTTTGAAATATTTAGGCTACGGATTTTGGGATATTCTCACCATACCTTCTGCTTTAGAAACAGCCAGTGAGTCTACTTTTTGCCACAGTTCTCATTCTTGCATATTTAAGCATAAAAAAGCACTTATCTACTCTGATTGCATGAAAGAAGGAATAATGGCTACTCATCTAGCCATTAAGCTAAAAACCAATAATATTAAGAGCTATATCGCCATTCCGCTACTATATAACAACGAGATAGTTGGTGTGTTTGAATTGGGTTCTAAAAAGACTAATGAACTGAACGCAATTACAGCAACCCAGCTAAGTCAAATTATTCCCCTTTTCACGACTGCTTTAATGCGTTCTATAGATGAATTAGAGACAAAAATAGAAGCTATTGTCCAGCGGCAATTTACGGCTATTCACCCTACAGTATCTTGGCGATTTTTTGATGCTGCAGAAAACTTATTAGAGAAAAAGCAACTTGACCCAAAAGCCGTTGTTGAGGAAATTGAATTTCCAGAAGTCTTTCCATTATTTGGCCAGTCTGATATTAAGGGTTCTAGTACAGAACGGAATAAAGCTATTCAGGCAGATATAATTGAGCAATTAAGTTTAGCAAAAAACATCCTAGACATCGCTATCAATAAATATCATTTGCCTATTTATAATCAATTAAAATATAAATTAGATGCCTCGATCTCACAAATACAAAAAGGATTAGGAGCTGGAGATGAAGTTGAAGTGTTAGCGTTTTTAAAAGAAGACATCCATCCTATCTTTAAATACCTTCGAACACTACTTGATGAAGAAATGACCAAAGTGGTAGAAGCTTATGAACAGGCATTAGATAAAGATTTAGAAGTTATTTATAATAAAAGAAGAAACTATGAGCAAAGTGTTAGCTTAATTAACGGGTCCATCGCTACTTACTTAGAATTAGCACAAGTTCAAGCCCAAAAGATGTTTCCGCATTATTTCGAAAAATACAAAACAGATGGAGTCGAACATAATATATATATAGGTCAATCTATCGTTAATCATAAAGAATTTAATGAACTTCACTTACAGAACCTTCGATTGTGGCAACTAATGACTATTTGTGGGGTCGAAAATTTAATGGAATTCGAAATAAAGCCACAGTTAAAAACTCCATTATCGATAGCTTCCTTAATATTAGTTCATCATACGCCAATTACTATAAAATTTCGGCAAGAAGAAAGAAGGTTTGATGTGGAAGGAGCTTATAATATTCGATACGAAATTATTAAAAAGAGGATTGATAAAGCAACGATTAAGGACACAACTGAACGACTGACGCAGGTAGGAAAAATTGCTATTATTTATTCTCAAGACAAAGAAGTTAGAGAATATCGTCAATACATAGAATACTTGCAATCTATTAAGTATCTCGGCGAAACAGTGGAATGGTTAGATTTAAATGATTTACAAGGTGTGACAGGACTGAAAGCCATTCGGGTGGAAGTAGTCTACCGATCAATTCAATCTATACCTAATAATACTAAAAATGAGCAGCTAAAATCAAAGTTTTTAGTAACAACAAAACAATAAGGCAAAGTGTAAGAGTCAAAATAACCTGAGCCATTTTAAACTACTCCTTTTACTTAGGCAAAGTGAAAGAATAAATTAGCCATTTTAAACTGCCCTTTTTACTTCTAAGAAATCCTAAAAAAGGAACCGTAGCCCAGCTATGCTTA
>JALZWC010000520.1 GCA_023300255.1 Saprospiraceae bacterium
GAAGATTTAAAAATACCTTCCAAAGCACATAATATCTTAACAGAATTACAACTTTTTTTAGACTTACCTTATTATAACTATGGAAGCTATTTAGAGAAACAATTTAATAAAGCACCGCTCGCTTCTTTTTCTCCACTGCTTCGGTCAAAAATGGCCGCTTTTTACAAGCCTTATAACGAGGCACTTTTTTCCTATATTGGGCAAAACAATACATGGGAATAAACAAAACTATGACGAAAACGATCCGACAAAAACTAGGTATTCTGCGTTCTATCGCAATGTATTACTGGAAACCATTCAATAAAAAACGACTAACTAATTTTTATAGTCCCTTTGTCAAAGCAGGAGACTTGTGTTTTGATATAGGTGCACATTTGGGTAACCGTACCAATGCTTGGACTGCACTAGGCGCTAAAGTGGTTGCTGTCGATCCACAGCCACAATGTATGCACTATTTAAAACAAAAATTTGGAAACGACCCTAGTGTTGTTTTATTACAAAAAGCAGTAGCTGATAAGCCAGGTGAAGCCTCCTTTTTCATCAGTGAATTAACACCTACGATTAGTACAATGGCTGCTAAAGATTGGCGAGATACTATAGCAGACAATACTTCTTTTAAAGTAACTTGGGATGAAACCATCCCTGTAGAAGTAATTACTTTAGATCAGCTAATCACTACTTATGGAGTCCCTGATTTCTGTAAAATAGATGTAGAAGATTTTGAAGTGCAAGTGCTACAAGGCTTAAGTACAGCGATTCCTTCTTTGTCCTTAGAATACTTTACCCCTACCTTGTTTAGAGTCTTTGAGTGTATGGACTTATTAGATGCTTTAGGAAATTATGAATACAATTGGTCCTATGGAGAATCTCAAATATTGAATTCTAAAAAGTGGTTATCCTCTAAAGAAATGCGGACTGTATTTGAAGCTTATACTTCGGAGGATCGATCGGGAGATATATATGCTAGGTTAGAGAGTAAGAATTGATTCTAATAAACAGACTTGGTAAGTTTTAAAAACTTACCAAGTCTCGTTCTAAAAAAATAACTTCCAATATTTAATAATTAATAACCCACGCTAGACCATCCCCTTGCTTATTTTCTCTAAGATCCTGAAAAAAAGCAGGACTACTATCAAGCGATAAATCATGAGTTAAGTGCTCGTCAAAAATAGGATTCTTTAATAGTTCTAATACCAATTCTTTTCTTCTAGAATAATTCCATCTATGGCTTTTATGACTTGGAACTTGTCCCACTTGAGAACTGATAATTCGCTTTCTTTGATAATGAAATTCACCACCTAAAGAAATAGTGCTAGATTTAGTACCATACCAGCTTAATTCCACAATAGTCCCTTCCTTACCTACTAGATCTATACATTTTTGTAAGCCCTCAGAACTACCAGAGGTATGGTAGCTGCAATCAAAAAAAGGAGTCTTAGTATTTATCGTATCCAATAATTTAAAGCCCATCGCTGCCGCTAGCTTTTTTCGATATTCATCTTGTTCCAACACGACTACTTCCACGGCTGGCATAAATGATAATAGCCTAGCAACTAAAGAACCAATCATTCCAAAACCGACGACCAATACTCGATCACCCATACTCACTTGGCTATCCCAAATAGCATTCACCGCAGTTTCAACATTACTAATTAATACCGCTCTTCGTGGAGGAACAGCCTTAGGTAATAAAGACACACTTTGTATATCTGCGAGCATATAATCTTGATGCGGATGCATTAGATGAACTAACTTCCCCTTCCATTCTCCTTCACTCAAGACCTCTCCTACCACCGAATACCCATATTTCAATGGAAAGGTAAAATGACCTTTCATATAAGGCACTTTCATTTTTTGATGCAGACTAATAGGCACCTGCCCTTGCGCTACCAACCGTTCTGTACCTGTACTAATTAAAGAGTATTTACTTTGAAGGAGGAGTTGATCTGGAGTAGATGATTTCAGATTCGTTTCTACTATAGTTGTTTGATTTTTTGTGACATGCCACAGCGCTTTGCTTTTCATGCTTTCGTTTGTTATGTTGTAACTATTCAGCACTGGTTAAAGCCGTTGTTAGTTTTGAAAAGTCTAGAGTTTTAATCATGCTATTGACTTTTTTATTGGCTATCGCCAATAAGTAGATAATTTGAACCTGCCTTCCAAGGAACGCAGGTTCAATTTATTCATTGGCGACAGCCAATGCTGAATAGTTATGTTATATTTTACAAAACCCTGTAAACATCATACTATCTCCAACAGGTAAGAAACTATATTGGTCAAATTGCTTCCCTTGTTTTACCGTATTAATAACAGGCAGTTGTATCCCGCTAGTTCCAGAACCAAAAAGTATAGGTGCGATATGTAATTGTAAAATATCAATTGCTCCCTTTTCAAAAAAATGGGAAGTCGTACTAGCCCCCCCCTCTATATACACACTATGAATATTAAGTTGATATAATTTCTCCAAAATTTCCTTTGGACAAATCAAACCATTTTTTGTAGATAAAAAATGATAGTTAATATTCGGTACCTTATCTAATTCTTTGCTACAAAAAACATGGATAGGTGCTACACTACTTTCTAATAAACTATCAAATACCGCTGGTGGATTTCCAATGACCACTCGAACAGGATCAGACCCAGTAACATATCGGACGGTCAACTTAGGCTCATCTATTTGCAAAGTCTTACTACCGACCACTACTCCATTACATAATGCTCTCATCCGATGGGCGTGTAAGAGATTTTCTTTGTTACCAATCCATTTAGAATCTCCATTCTCCGTAGCAATTTTACCGTCTAATGTTTGAGCAAAATGAGCCACGGCAATGGCTCGTTTATTTTCTTTTGCTATTATAGAAAGAAAACAATAAGGTAGGTATTGTTGTAAAAATAATTTTGTTTCTGCTAATAATTGCTCCTCATTGAAAAAGATCAATTGTCTATTATTACTTACTCGAATCGCTAGTTGTTTTTCTGGAATAGCGATCTCCTCTTTCAAAACAAGAAGTAATTGATTAGTCGTATCAGATAAATTTTTATTAATAACTATATCCCCATTCGTCAAGTTTAAAAAACAGGTAGCTATCGAATTATTTTCCTGCTCGCTAATACTAGATTTCAAATTCAGAATACCTTCCCACAAATAGTTCATTAAGAGGTGCTTGTTTTTATAATCTTGTTAAACCATTTTTTTTGCTCTATATTTATAGAACAAAGAAATACTAAAAGAAAAAAGTGTAAAAAAAGAGGCCACTGAAACGAGCCATATAGACCAATTAAATGGTAAAATTACGGCTAATAACAGACTAATAAACAAAGTAGCCGCTACATATTTCCCAATTGGATTTGGAGGCGTTTTTAAATCTTGCCAAGCTAATGCATACAATAGTAATTCATACCAATAATGCAATAAGCCAATAAATAAAATAGCTATTGGAAATTGAAAACGAGTATACAATAATATGGCAAAACTAGCAACTAAAAAAGA
>JALZWC010000521.1 GCA_023300255.1 Saprospiraceae bacterium
TTTTGGTCTTAGTTTTTGCTTTGTAAATAGGAGTTATGTTGATATAGTGACTATTTACAAAGTGAAAAATAAGGGCAAAAGAAGCAGCCTAAATTACGAGATTATTTCATACACGTTCCTTAGGAAGGTAGCAGACATTTGGGATTAGAAAAGATGCAGCACTAAGATATCGGACATTTCCCCCAATAGCTACCCTCAAATGGGAACTCTCGTTATTTGGCTTTCTTCTTAAATGTTTTTCTAATATAAGTGACAGGTAGGCAAAAAAAAAGAGGCGTTAAAAACGCCTCTCTTAAAATCTCGTTCCGAAGAACGAGTTTCGTTTAGTTATCCCATATCCTAATTTCATATCAAAGATGCTCTTAATCGAAACCTTTTTCAATTCGTTAAATAGGGTTTGTGTGACAGAGAAAAGGAGTTTGACAATAAAACAAATTTCACTATGAAGCTTTTTTTTGGTTTTGGAGATCAATGTGACACCTATTTAATATTCGTATTATTTTGTTTTATCTTTACAGTAATACTGTTAATGTTGAAGTTATATATTAGTATTTGTTTAGTAACCTAATAGGGGTATTAAATATGGAGCTTTACTAAAAGATATGTTGATATATATATCCCTAACATAATTGTAAGTAATAAAAAAGCACTTTTGCTAGGTTAACAATTGATTTTTATTATTTAAAAAGCACTATGTACGCTGTACACGAAATTGATTATGAAATTTTTGGCTCAGAAATGCAGTTTGTAGAGATCGAATTAGATCCTACGGAAACAGTTATTGCGGAAGCTGGTGCCTTTATGATGATGGAAGATGAAATAGAAATGAAGACGATCATTGGAGATGGTACCAAGAAGAAATCGGGCCTATTCGGTAAATTAATTTCAGTTGGCCAGCGTTACCTAACAGGGGAGAGCTTGTTTATGACCACTTTTACCCATATAGGGGAGGAAGGGAAAAGAAAAGTCTCCTTTTCCGCACCGTATCCTGGAAAAATTATCCCTTTGGATTTGCGGGAATTAGGCGGAAAGATAGTTTGTCAAAAAGATTCTTTCTTATGTGCGGCAAAGGGAGTGACTATAGGGGTTGAGTTTTCAAGAAAAATTGGTAGAGGCTTATTTGGTGGAGAAGGGTTTATTATGCAAAAAGTCCAAGGAGATGGTTTTGCCTTTCTTCATGCTGGCGGCACAGTTACTAAAAAAGAACTGGTTGTTGGAGAACGGCTAATACTCGATACAGGGTGTTTGGTGGCTTATAGTGGTGGCGTTAATTTTGATATTAAATTAGTAAAAGGTATTAAAAATATGTTATTAGGCGGAGAGGGCTTATTTTTAACTACCCTAGAGGGCCCTGGTACGGTATGGGTGCAATCCTTACCTTTTAGCCGTTTAGCTGATAGAGTGATTGCTAGTGTGAATAGTGGGAAAGATAAAGGGGAAGAAGGTATCTTAGAAGCAGAGTAGAGGTCAGAGGTCAGAACGCTGCGCTGTCAGAACGCTGCGCTGTCAGAACGCTGCGGCTCATAGAAGCACCACATTGTCAACATCTTATGTCTGACTTCTGACAGCGTAGCGATCTGACCTCTGACTTCTAAAAAAACATGTAAATCATTTAAATGTACCAGATAGACTTCTTAAAAATCATCAAATTAGCGTGGTTGGAGTATGACCCTTCTCGGATTATTGTTTCTGTAGAAGATATTAGCGCAAAAGTTTCTACCAACCATGTTTATAAAATCACTTTTGAGGATACTTTATTTATTATAGCTAAACTCTCCTATTTTGGTCGACATGAACATTTTGTAGAAGACCATACCATTATCAATTCCCTTTCTAATAACTTACCCTATCCTTACGAGAATTTTTTGTCAAGGTCGTTGATCAAGGGCAATCAATTATATGTTTATCGTTATAAAGATAATCGAATAGATGCTTGGGTTGTTTTTTATCGCCCTATTAAGATAAAGAAACGAATGCCTCGAAGGTTAAATGAAGATCAAATTGCTGTGTTAGGTCAACAAATAGCTCATTTTCATAAGGGCTGCCATTTAATTAGGAATACTTTGCCTGCTTCTTCTAAGACCTTAAATACAGATATTGAACATCTATTAGAAATCGTCAATTCTGATTTTGGAGCTTATGAACATCGTGCTCAGCAAGGGGTGATTCAGGAACAAAGTGAGACGCTATTTGAAAATTTAAATAAATATAAATTCTATGATTTGCCTAAAATTCCAGTTTTCGTGGATTGGAATATTGGTAATTTTTCAGTTACTTCTAGTTTGAAGCTATTTTCTAGATGGGATTACGATTGGTTTAGAATGAGTTCAAGGATATTAGATTTTTACTTTTTGAGTCGAGTCGTTTCTGATGTAGGAGATCGAACTGTTTTTACTTATAATATAGGCCCATTGATGGAAGATCGATTTATTCTATTTTTGAAAAGTTATCATGAAGTATTTCCACTAACAGCTACAGAGATACATTTGTTAAAAGAAGTATATCGATTCTTTATATTAAATTATGTCATTAAAGATGGGCGTTATTTCTTTCACGAAATTTATGCTTCTAAACTACAGAACGAAGCTTATCAAAATTATTTTCCATCTATAGAAAAAGAATTTGATGCCAATAAATTATTAAAAGCACTTAATTTGTAATCCTATGCAAAAAGTATCTTTCCGATCGCTTCTAAAAGATTATAAAGTCATTTTTCTAGACTCTTACGGTGTAGTTAAAAATCATCGAGGTTTGATTAGTGGTGTTCCCGCAATTATTGAAGAGATAAGAGCCTTAAAAAAACCATTGCGAATATTAACGAATGATGCCTCTAGAAGTGCCAAGAGGCAAGTAGAAAAATTTGAAAGACAAGGTTTGCCAGGATTCTTAGAAGAAGAAATTATTACTTCTGGTATGATGGCAAAAATGTTTTTGAAGAATAAGATAACAAGTGGTAAAGTCGCTTATTTGGGAACGACACAAGCTGCAGCCTATATAATTGAAGCTAATTTAGAACCTATTCCTGTAGGACAAGTCAACGATCAAAATATAGAAGAAATTACGGCAATGGTCTTTTTAGATGATGAAGGATTTGACTGGAATTTTGATATAAACGCTACCGTTAATTTACTTAGAAAAAGAAATATTCCAGCTATCGTTGCCAATTCTGATAAGATTTATCCAGTTGCTAAGAATGATGTTTCTATCGCTACAGGAGGTATTGCACAATTGGTAGAAAGTATTTTAGGTAGAGCATTTATCCATTTTGGTAAACCTGATTCTCAAATGTTTATGTATGCTTTTGAGCAATTACAAAAGAAAGGAAAATTTAAAAGAAAGGATATTCTAATGGTCGGCGATACCTTGCATACAGATATTTTAGGAGGGAATAAATTTGGTATTAGTACCTTGTTAGTCTTATCTGGAAATACTCGAAATGAAAATTACGAAACAAAAATCCAAGCATCTGGTATTATTCCTGATTTTGTAGCAGATTCGTTAGTGAGTTAGTAACAGTTGCTAACTGTATAATGAATAGAACCGAATCGTCACCCTAATATTGATTTACTTTTTATCGAATGAATAGATCCACTTTTTATACTGCTATTGTACTCTCTCTATATCTTTCTTTCTTTTTTGCTAATTGCTCACAAGACCAGAAACGTAACATAAAAGAATACTACCTACCTATAGCCGAATTATCAGATGGCAAAGTCTATGAATATCATCCGCTTCATAACGATAGCTTACCACCATTTTATTGGTACTTCCGAACAATGGTACGAAAAGGAGAAACTATATTGACTAGCACTTATTACGATCACCAATTTACGGTACAGCAGCTAAGTAATGAGGTGGTTGTTAAAAATGGAGTTATTCTGAATGATTTATTTTTATACGGAACAGATACTTTAACAGGTAAGCAAATCCAAAATCCCGTTAGGGTAGAGTGGGATAATGCTTTTCCGTTTGAAGTTACAGATTCTACAGGTGCTTTTTTGTATAAAATCTATTGGACAGACCTTGAAAACCCTCAACAAAAAATACGGTTGATTAGGAATAAACACTTTATGGGGGAGGCTAGTTATAAGTATAAAGGACAAACGATTGATTGTGTTCGGTTTTTAGTAAAAGAGCTATTGGAAATAGAAGAGGTTGGTTTTCAAGAACTTAAATATACGGGCACTGAATTATATGCCAAAGGTATTGGCTTGGTTTATTATAATAAAAAAATAGATGGTCAAATCGTTCAGGAATACGAATTAGCGGATCGATATGATATGCAGGTATTGGAAGAACGATTTCGGAAAAGTATAGAAGAGTAGTTACTTTCTAGTTAACTCGTCACTATTCAATCATTCGTTCGTCTAGAATAACGATAGAATTATCAGAAAATTTATAGGAATAATAATAATAGCCTGTATTTTTGGAAGTAGTGAGCTTTCTGATGAAGTTGCAAAGCTCCTAAACATTTTTTAGAACAAGAAAATACTTGGACAAAATGAGACGTAATTTAAACACATAGGCACATTAGGACACATAGTCTATGTGTTTAAAGAATCTAATTGTGTTCTTTATTATTAAAGAGAAAACATACATTATGGTTTTAGACATACTTTTTGGATTATTTATAGCGGTAGGTTTTTGGACAGGGTATAGTAGAGGAATTATCAGTACGGTATTTACAGTGATCTCTTTCACTATAGGTGCTTTATTAGCCTTCAAACTAGGTCCAGCATTTACCAACTTCTTGGAACAGATTTTTAACAACGATCATCCATTGATGTTGGCAGCAGGATTTTTATTATCCTTTATCATAGTCATGGTCATCTTAAGGATGTTGGCTAGAGGTTTAGAAGGAATTTTAAAGTCTGCTAATATTAATTTTATTAACCAAATAGTAGGAGGGGCGGTATTAGGGGCCGTAGCTATTCTAGTGTATAGTTGGTTATTATGGTTTGCCGATCAGTCTCATTTAATAGATCCACAAACGAAAACAGAATCTGTTACCTATCGTTATACAAAAGAATTTCCAGATCACATGAAAATAATAACTGATCAATTAAAACCTATTTTCAAAGAATTTTGGAATGAGGCATTAGATGCGATTGATCGAATGGAAGATATGAGCGTTCGAAAAGAGTCCGATTCTACGATTTATGATATAGATGAGGAGGGGGTTCGGGAGGAGCAATAATTCTTTTGGGGATATTCAGAAAATCATATATCTGAAATCATACATCATAAATCATAAATCTCCACTAGTCGCAAGTAGACTGGATATATGATTTAAGATGTATGAAATATGATTTATGATTTTGCCAGTCTCGATTGCATACGATGATCCTATTGCATCGTTCAAAAAGAAGCAAGTGGCAAAGCCACGTTAAAACCCACCATCTATGAATCCACTAATAACTAAATTACAAGAACGAGTAAAGCTATTTGATTCCCTTCAAGAAGCCGATAAAGGTCAATGGGGAATCATGACACCACAGCATATGGTGGAACATTTGGGGATGCTTATTTATGAAACGTCAATAGGTAAAGGCATTGCTTCATTAGTTATACCAGAAGATCAAGTGGCAAAAATGAAAGGTCGTTTTTTTAGTGCCTACTATCCCATTCCTAAAAATGTAAAGATGCCTGGGACGCAAGATGAACCGACCGTGTTGTTCCCATTACGTTATGCCTCGTTGGAAGAAGCTAAAGAAAAGTTGAATGGAGCAGTGACGAATTTTTTGGCGCAATATGAATCCCACCCAGAACAAGTTTCTCTTCATGGTTATTTTGGGGAATTAACAATGGAAGAATGGCTGGCTTTTCATATAAAGCATATGGAGCATCACCTTATGCAATTCGGTGTATTGCCAGCAGCCGATGAAAAAATAACCCAACTAGAAAAATTATTATATAAGGTATACACGAAGGTATCTGCTGATGCAACTGCTAAGTGGGGAAAGATGAATGCACATCAAATGATAGAACACATAGGATTAGTCTTTGTGTTGAGTATCGGTAAATTTGATCTTCCATATAAAGGCACTGCAGAAGATGCTGCCAAGTATTGGTCCGAATTTCAAGAAGCGCCAGCTCCTTGGAAAACCGTTTTTCCAACAACCTCTTTTGGAGAACCTAAACCTCCTCGGGCAGCTACCATAGAAGCCTCAAAAGTAGGACTTCAAAAGACTTTTCAAAAATATTTAGCTTATTGTGAAGCCAATCCATCTGCGGTAAATAGTCATTTCTTTTTAGGTAATTTGACAGTAGACCAATGGCGACAAGTTCATGTAAAACATTTGGAGCATCACTTGAGACAATTTGGTGTATTAGAGGATATTGTTTAAAAATAGAGATTATAGAAATGAATGAACAAACACTTGAATTTAATCAAAGTAAATATTTACGATAAGTGTGGACTATCTATTTCTGCTTTTAAAAAAGAAGAAGAGAGCAAAGAATATGATGCCTGTAGATTTGAATTAAATGGCTTAAAAGTAGTTAGTAGAACCGCAAAAGTAACCCCTAAAAAGGTAGGTCAATTTGTAACTTTTTGGAAAAGAAATCCAAACGGAATAATTGAACCACTTGATGAATTTGACTCAATAGATTTTTATATTGTAACTGTAAATACTACTTCTCAAGTTGGTCAATTTGTATTTCCAAAACCAATTTTAATAGAAAAAGGAATTATATCCACCGATAAAAAAGAAGGAAAGAGAGGTTTTAGAGTTTATCCAATTTGGGATAAAGTAATAAATAATCAAGCGACAAAAACTCAAAATTGGCAACTGAAATACTTTTATGAAATTGATGAAAAAATTGATTTTACAAGAGTACTTGAATTATATAGCCGAAATTGAGAATAATTATATCCGACTACTTATAAAATATTAGATACACAACATTGTGTAAATGGCGTATTGACTTTTAGTCACTACGCCATTTAAACGAGATCGTTATAAAATTTCACAACTCACCTCCATGAAAAAAATATTAATCTTCCTAGCCTTTCTATTACTCCTCATTGGAGGAGCTCTCTTATATCTTCAGGATCATTTCAAAGTCATTACTGGAAATGCCGCCAAACGGATGTGTTCCTGTGTGTATATAGCAGATAGAACAGCCGAATCTGTAGCAGAGAATGACAATAATTTTTCTATTCTTAGTTATGCAGATGCCACTGTTGATAAATCCCAAAAAATAGCTACGGCCACTGTATTCGGCATGGCTAAACAGGTAGCAGTTTATCGAGAAGGTTTGGGTTGTGCTTTAGTTTCAGAGGGGTATGACATAGATCGTTTACAAGCTACCACAGCATCTGCATTACAAGCTTCCTTACCAATGGCGGCAACGAGTACATGGCCAATGGGTAATCAACTAATAGACTCCTTATTACCAGCTTTTGATAAAACCAAATTAAATGCAGCTATGGCAGCTGCTTTTGAAAAACCTGCTAATAAAACGAGAGCAGTAGTGGTCCTTAAAGATGGGCAATTAATAGGGGAGCAGTACGCCACAGGATTTGATAAAGATACGCCGATATTAGGCTGGTCGATGACCAAGAGTATCACCAGTGCTTTAGTAGGAATATTAGTAAAAGAAGGAAAAATAAAAATCAACGAACCAGTAGATATTCCAGAATGGAAAGAAGATGAGCGATCAGCGATCACCATGAATAATTTGTTGCAAATGAGTAGTGGTTTGAAATGGGGAGAAGTTTATACAACTATTTCAGACGTTACGAAGATGCTTGGTTTGGAAGGGGATATGTATCAGCAAGCGATTAGTGTTCCCTTAGAAGTAGCACCAGATACTAAATTTTATTATTCCTCTGGCACAACCAATATCGTAGCAGGTTTATTAAAGAAACAGTTTGATCGAGTAGAGGATTATTGGGCCTTCGCACATATGGCATTACTGGATAAAATAGGAATGCATAGTGCGGTAATGGAACCTGATGCTTCTGGTACTTTTGTCGGCTCCTCTTATTGTTTTGCGACTCCAAGAGATTGGGCAAAATTTGGGCAACTCTATTTGAATGATGGTGTTTGGCAAGGAGAAAGAATTTTGCCAGAAGGATGGGTGGATTATTCGCGCACGCCTGCTAATGCATCTGAAAAAGGCTATGGGGCGTTCTTTTGGTTAAATGCAGATGGACAATTAGCAGATGTTCCAAAAGATATGTATGCTTGTAATGGTTTTCAAGGCCAACGGGTATTTATATTGCCTTCTCAAAATTTAGTGGTGGTTAGAATGGGTTTATCAGACGTAGGCGCTTTTGATTTTAATGAGTTTCTGAAGGAAATTATAGAAGCTACCATTTAAGTAAGTAGTTGGACAAAATTAAACATAATATTTTTACCACATAGATACATAGGTCACATAGGTCTTTTTGTCTATG
>JALZWC010000522.1 GCA_023300255.1 Saprospiraceae bacterium
CAATTGTATATTATTGGTGAAGCAGGTGATTGGAACTTCTGTTCTACTTATGTCAATGTGCAAGATAATAATAAAGCTTGTGAAGATCTTATTACTAGTAATGAAGAGATGGCGATACTTGGTGGGCAGGTTAGAACTTGGCAAGGAGATGCAGTAGAAGAGGTATTAGTGAATACCCTTGATAATGATTACGTGACTAAAGCCGATGGCTTTTATCATTTTGAATTACCGATGAAAGAAGATTATATGGTCACGCCAACAAAAGTGGACAACCCATTGAACGGAGTAAGTACTTTTGATTTAGTATTAATGACTAAACATATTTTAGGCGTACAACCTTTCGAGAATCCTTACCAATGGATTGCAGCAGATATTAATAATTCTCAGACGGTAACTACTTTTGATATCGTCCAACTGAGAAGATTAATTCTCGCAATAGATGAGGAATTCATCAACAACACTAGTTGGAGATTTATGGAAGCTAATCATCCATTAGAAAGGTCAAATCCATTATTAAAGGTATTCCCAGAAATTAGTGCTATAAATAATCTCGACGGAGATACCGTAAAAGACTTTGTCGCAATAAAAGTTGGAGATATAAATGGTAGTGCTCGACCTAATAGCCTTCATCAATCGACTGTTAGAACAAGTCCTAGTGTATTTAGAATAACACTAAAAGACCAAGTATTAAAGGCAGGAGAAGATTATGAAGTAATATTCACTGCTAAAGAATTGTCCAATATTCAAGGGTATCAATTCACCTTAAACTTCAAGGATATTAGCGTCAAAGAGTTAAAAGGTCAGTCATTAAATGCGGAACATTTCAGCTTACACAACAGAGATAAAGGTTGGATTCCTATTAGTTGGAATCATACTCTTACTCCTACAAGTGCATCAGAAGAATCATTATTCACCCTCCGATTCCAAGCATTAAAAGATGGGAAGCTAAGTGAAGCCTTAACTATTGACAGTCAACCTACTGTGGTAGAAGCATATGACTTAGCTGGTAATATTCTAGCTATTGATTTAGATTTCACTACATTTAATAGCCTAGATGGTTTTGAGTTGTATCAAAATAAACCGAACCCGTTTACCAAACAAACTACAATCGGCTATCAATTGCCAGCCGCTAGTCCTATCGAATTGATCCTTAGAGATGAAGCAGGTAGAATTATACAAGTAATTAAACAAGATGGAGAAGTAGGATATAATCAGATCCTAATTAGTAATTTAAAAAGTGCTTCTGGGCTTATCTATTACCAATTAAATTCTAAATTTGGTACTTCAAACAAGAAAATGATTCATCTCAGATACTAGATTAAGTATAACAATCATATAGCGGGCTTGATGGCGAAGCCATCAAGCCTGCTATTATAAGCAAGCAGTGAAATTTTCTAAGCCTGTTTATAAAAAAAAAATTAATTTTTCAAAGAAAATAAGCTAAATCAACCTTACCATTATATGTCACTATTTCAAATAATCTTTTATTTAAATCTAATACAATCTCCTAGTTTAAGCAGTACTACTTAATCAAACAGATAATAATTACCTAATTTTTTGATTGTTCTCTTCCAACAATTTACCTCCATCAATTGAACAATTTTAACAATTAAGCAATTTTGTTCTCTATTTATTGAAGACCGTAGAAAAGCAACCTATCTAACAACATCTTTATAAAATAAATATATACACAATTAATCCTGTCACAATTGATGCTGTTTCTTAAGAAGTAAATCTTCTTTTTTCAATAGATTTGTTCTGTGGTAATAATTTTCATAAACATTATCATTCCTCCCATCAAATAAAATTCCCCTCTTCTCCCCGTATTATTCTAACCTACCTCCTCTTACCCCTTCTTCTCCCCTTTAACATTACCCCTTGTTTTCCTTCTAATTATAACTAGAGAATCTACTAAAGGCAAAAAACATTAAATAATTAACTCAGATGAGTTGAACTAATCCATCTGATTTATAAATAAAAAACCAGAATTAATGGCAGTTAATTCTGGCTATACAATGTTTAAATTCTCTGTTGGAGAGAATTAATAGTAGTTGTATTAAACGTATTAAAATAGTGCCAATTTAAAGATATTCTTTATAGGTCCTCCCTTGGTCGAATACATTTAGTTTGTTAACTAATGAATAAGTAGACGCTATTGTCCTTATTCCACCTCTCCTTTTCACTCCAACTTCTGAGACTTTAACCACCTTTTATTTTTTACATTCAACTTAAGTCGTAGATCCTACGCTATTTGGTGCTCTATCCGCGCACCTCCAAACAAATTGTCTCATGAAAAAAAGTGTTACTACTTTGGCAACTTTGAGAAACTATCTTCTCAAATGGTATTTATCTCTCATTGTACCATTAAAGAGAAAACAATCTTTGAGTGCTCCACTAAAATCAGCTCTTCACGTCTTTCTTATTTTATTCTACTTTTCAGGTATAGGTTTGGCGCAATGCCCAACCATCTTTATTGATGACATGAATGGCATACCAGGCTATCCTGAAGCAAATGACATGAGTGTTTGTGGCGTACCAGATACACTGACCTACTATGTATCAAATACTTCGGGAACTACATTACTTAATTCAGAGTTCGTATTAAACATTCCTCCAGGATTACAATATGGAGGCTTTGCACTCGCTTTCGACCCTAGCTATACTGTAATGGAAGGGGACGTAAGTGACCTGCAAAATCCGACCTTTGTTTTTGCTAATATTGGAGCGGATAGTGTGCAAATAATCAATATTGCCGTAATGGCAAATTGTGATGTTTATGACTTGCCACCCACTCAATCTTTTAAGTTTGATGCAAGTTTTAATTTTTTATATGCGCCCGATCCCTTTACGCCGCCTATTCCTTGTAACGCCTCAAAAGCTGGTACGGTAGAATATAGCCCGTTCATTACCAGACCAACGATTACCATTACTCAACAAACTGCACCAAATGTGGCCATAACAAATGGGGTTAGAAAATGTAATGATGTAACCGTCACGCAAACTGGTCTTGGCGCAACTGTTACTGGATTTAATTTTACCATTGATGGAATAGATCAAAACAATTTTGGAATAAATGAACTTTCAGTAGGTGGCGTAGATTTGCCGTATGATTATGATGCGACAAGTCAGTCATTAAAAGCATTTGTGGATCCATCCTATTTACCAAATGGATTTTTAGGAGAAGATGAAGGAGTCATAGTAAGAGTTTGTTATGATGCACCTTTGATTTGTGATACAGATCAAGAGCCTTATAATTTAACCTATGGCGCTTCTTTTGGCTGTAGTCCTGAGGAACCACCTTGTGTGGACCCTTCTACAGTTGATGGAACCTTAAAGTATACACCAAATTTTGCATCCAATGCAGATGTTACTGTTTCAACAGTACAACTACCTGCAATCTGTGGCGATAATGCTATTTTTGATGTAACTGCAAAAAGTACGAATACAGATCCAATTTTAGGTTTATGGGAAGATTTACAATTAGGCTTTCAAATTTGTGAATCCGATGCTTTCGATGCCGTAGATGTAAGAATTAATGGCGTTTCTTTACCCGTCGGTTCTTATTATTTTGAAGGATTTGATTTCGTGGTAGATGCAACTACTTTCACTAGTGACCCTGATGGTCCTGGAGTAGGTTTTGAAGATGTAGATGGAGATGGTATTTTTGATGATTTACCAGGAGGCAATGAAATTTCTATGCAAATCGAAGCGGCTATTAAATGCCAAGACCCAGAACAAATTTCGGGTTGCGCTTCTATAGATTGTTCTTTCCAACAAGCTACTATTACTGGTTTACGTCACTGTGGTCAAGCTTTTCAAGAAACTCCACAAATAGATCCAGCTCCTGTATTTTCTTATGGCGCAGAGTCTATTGGCACAAACCAAACAGATATTAGTCCGAACCAAGATGGGAGCATCGTGGGTTTTGATTTTATGACAGGTACAGGAACCAGTCAAGCCAATACGACGACCAATACAGTAGATATAGAATTTTGTTATGAGTTTGGAGCAGATGGTGTTGGTCCATGTATGAATGGAGAAACTTATTTTGAAGTAGCGGTAGCGGGACCTAAAGTAGTAACGACCGATTTAGAAATATTAGAATCTAGCGTTACTTTCCAAGGCAATGCTATACCAGCAGGAGATATTAGTTCTTATTATAATGTAGATAGTTCAGAAATAGTTTTTAGAATATTAGCGGGTAGTAATGACGCAGGAATGCAATGCTATAATTTTAGCTTAGAGTTAGACTCTTGTCTTTGTTATCCACAACAATTTGTATCTACTAGTTTACGGGTAGTTGAAAACTGTTTTGATTGTAATGGTCCCGACGGCAATCCATGTACGATTGTACGTGCTTGTGAGGAAACCATTTTAGCTTCTCGAAGAACTTGTGCATGTATTTGCCCAATGTCTGACGAAATTGTTGAAATCAGAAGAACTAATTTTGGTTATACAGATAAGAGTATGACAACTAAGTTAGATAAAGATTCAGCAGATCCAGCAGATTGGAATCGGTATTTACCTTGTGATAGTATGTATATTCATGTAGAATATGAAGTATTAGATGAATTAACAGTTGCTGATTATGACTGGATTAGGTTTCAAATACTTGACAGAGCTACAGCAGGTGCTGGTATGAATCCAGCCAGAGAAGTCGTTCCTGATTTCACGCATACCCAAATCCAAGAATTTTCTTTTGAAAAGGTTTCTGCTGCTGGTGTGCGAACAGTTATTGATTTAAGTAGTTTAGATTGTACATCAGGAAATGC
>JALZWC010000523.1 GCA_023300255.1 Saprospiraceae bacterium
TTCAGTCAAAGTATCAACAATTATCCTTCATTAAAGCAAAAACTAAGAACAAAATAAGCTACCCTAAATTACGAACTTATTCCATACACATTCCTAACGATATAAAGCACTACTTTCTAAAGCATCCAATACTGGTTCTGTCACTAAGTATTTAACAGACTTTCCTTCTTTGATACACTTTCGAATATAACTGGCAGATATTTCCATAAACGGAGCTTCAAAGGAGAGAACTTTAGGATGATTCATTAAATCTCCTTCTTTATAATTCGGTCGACTATAGACATAGATTTCGTGATGATCTAATATATGTTCATAGTTTTTCCATTTATGAAAGCTAGCAATATTATCTCCCCCCATAATTAATACAAATTCATGTGTAGGATGTTTTTCTGTTAAGTAGGCTAGGGTATCTACGGTATAAGAAGGTTGTGGTAAGCCAAATTCAATTTTAGATACCCGTAAGTTAGCATTTCCTTCAATAGCTAATCGAGCAAGGTGCAGCCGATCATAATCATTGGCTAGGGAGGATTTTTTCTTGAATGGATTTTGTGGAGAAACAACCAACCAAACTTGTTTTAAATCCGTATTAGTTACCATGTAGTTAGCAATAACTAAATGCCCTACGTGGATTGGATTAAAAGAACCAAAGAATAACCCTATTTTCATTAGATAAAATTGATGTTTTTCAAAAAATATAAAATCTACTTGTTTTTTCCCCAAAGATAAGTTTTAAAATAAATTAACATGCCAAAGATATTAGTAACAGGAGGTTGTGGATACATCGGAAGCCATACCTTGGTCGATTTAATAGATAATGGATTCGATGTTATTTCTGCGGATAACAACATCAATTCTGATCCATCGGTATTGAAAGGGATAGCAGCTATTACGGGTAAGACTGTAAAAAACTATGCGGTAGATTTAGCAGATCTAGCTGCAACAAAAGAAATATTTAAAGCAAATTCAGATATTGCTGGAATTATTCATTTTGCGGCAAGAAAAAGTGTAGCGGAATCTGTCGGTGAACCATTGGCTTATTTCCAAAATAATGTCAATAGTTTACTCAACCTGTTAGTGTGTATGAAAGAATTTGAAGTAAATAACTTTATTTTTTCTTCTTCTTGTACGGTATATGGAAATCCAGATACCATCCCAGTAACAGAAGAAACACCTTTCAAACCTGCGGAAAGTCCTTATGGTCGAACGAAGCAAATGGGGGAACATATATTGGAAGATTTTTCTAAAGCACAACAACATATCAACAGTATTTCCTTAAGATATTTCAATCCAGCAGGAGCGCACGAATCTGCTTTGATCGGAGAATCCTCTTTTAATAAAGGTTGGTTTTTGGTACCTGCTATTACAGAAACGGCAATTGGTAAAAGAGATCAATTGACAGTTAATGGAACAGACTATGATACTAAGGATGGGTCGTGTATACGGGATTACATTCACGTGATGGATTTAGCGAATGCGCATACAAAAGCGCTTCAGTATTTGATAGAACAACCACAGACGACTAACTACGACGTATTTAATTTAGGAATAGGGCAGGGCGTAAGTGTTCTAGAAGCGATTCATGCTTTTGAAAAAGTGGCTAAAATTCCGTTGAATTATAAACGAGGGGAACGACGATCAGGAGACGTGATTGCTATCTATGCGAATTCAGAGAAGGCAGAGCGACTACTAGGCTGGAAACCTAAGCGAAAAATAGAAGAAATAATGGCAACAGCATGGGCTTGGGAGAATCGAGCAATAGTCGAACAAAATTAAAAGACCAAATAGATTTTTTATTTTTTATCACATAGATACATAGGTCACATAGAGTATAACAGCTATGTGATCTATGTATCTATGTGGTAAAAAAACGTTTAAAGATCGCCCAACTGAGGACGCATAACGATTTCTTCGACTACTGCGGAATCTCCAAGATGAAAGGTAGTGACAACCATTTTTGCAATATCTTGTGCTTCCATTAATCTAGTCGCAGGTAGTTCGACGCCAGCCCAAGCATTGGACCAAGTGGCACCTGGTAGTAAGGACGTAACTTTAATTTTTTGTTCTTTTAACTCTTCTCTTAAAGCTTTAGAGAAACCGAGCAAAGCAAATTTGGAGATACAGTAAGAACCACAATTAGGTAATGCTTTTTTGCTAGCGATGGAACACATATTGAAAATATGTCCCTTTTTACTGTTCTTTAATAAAGGGAGTAACGCTCTTGTCAAATGAAAAGCACTATATAAATTGGTTTCTATTAATTGCTCTAGAATACCATCTTCTTCTTCTAAAATATTACCTGTAATAAAGTTGCCTGCGTTGTTTACTAACACATTAACTTGATCGACGTTTTTAGTAATGTACTTAGCAAAAGCTAGAACGTCTTTCTTTTTGCTAACATCTGCTTTTTTGATCCATACTTTAATATCTGTATTGATAGCTAGCATTTCCTGCTTAAAAGTTTTAAGCTCTTCATAGTTTCTAGAGCAAACTAATAAATTAGCCCCTTCCAATGCGAAAGCTGTTGCAATGGCTTTACCTATACCTTTAGTGGCACCTGTTATTACTATGTTCATGTTTTAATATTAGAATGGGTAGGTTATTTGTTTCCTATTCCCTAAGCGCAGAGAAGAATGGCCTTTATATCTCCACATCACTGCGTAGTAGTTTTTTAAAATGTAAAAATAGCGTTAAAGCTAGGACTTTAGCTTTACTACCTCGAAATAACTTCTGATATAATAGTAACTTTGTAAAATATTCTTAGGGAAATTATTTAATTATTCAGTATATATAACGTGAGTTTTGGATAAGCAAAAGGTCTGGAAGACCGACTCTGTTTGTAGAAAATATTGATAAATCCCTTGAAAATAAAGGTCTGGAAGACCGACCCTGTTTGTCTTTTGATATTTAAC
>JALZWC010000524.1 GCA_023300255.1 Saprospiraceae bacterium
CCATCCATTTGGGCATAGGGTATATGAAGTAGACCGCTGTGAAGAATTTGCTTTGCCTCTTGCTCCATCTGCGCTGTATTCATTAATAAGACATTACATATCTTACCTGAAGAAATTTGGATACCTATATTTTTCATTAAGGCTTCTAAACGTCCTTGGGTCGTATCGCAACCATAGTGAAAGAGTTGAAGAAAACTTTGCAGTTGTAATCCAAACTGACCATGATAGCTCTCGGGTAATTCCCCTCTGTAGGTTCGTCCTTGTGATTTAGAATAATAAACAGGAACTCGGTATAAAGTATTATGTCGTTTAAAGATAAGGTCTTGTTGTTTCAATTCGTCATAGTGATGCAATACTGCATCTGAAGGTAACTTGTCTTTATCTATTTTACACTCGACTATTTCATCTATTACAATTTCTGCTTTCTTTGGCTTTTTATTTCTCGGTTTACGATTGGGTTTTATCTTTGGTTTTTGACCAGCATGTATATTTGGCTTTTGACGAGGTGGAAGACTTCCATGTTCTCCCTTCATTCGATTGATTTCATCTTTTAACTCCTGTATTTCTTTGGCTTGTTTCTCTATTAAACTTGCTTGATTTTCTATTATATTCATACAAGTCACTAACAACTTTTGCATCGTAGCAAGGTCTGTTAATTTACTTGGATCAATATTTTTTATTTTGTCAATCATATGCAGACCAAAAAATAATATTTTTTTTTGAATAACCAACTACTTATTGAACGGATTCTTTTTTTTCAATGAAAAAAGAACAAACATCTAGCACAGTAATTTTGTCTATAAAAATATCTCATCATTTACCATTTATAATAATAAAAAAATGGCATTAGTATTAACAGAAGAACAATCCATGTTAAAATCTTCCGCAAGGGAGTATTTAAAAGAAAATGCGCCAGTAGCAGCATTAAGAAAATTAAGAGACGACAAAGATGAAAAAGGCTACGATCCAACAGTATGGAAAGCAATGGCAGAAATGGGTTGGGCAAGTTTAACCATTCCAGAAAGCTATGGCGGATTGGATTTTGGGTATACCGGCTTAGGTCAAATCTTAGAAGAAACAGGTCGAACTTTAACGGCTTCGCCATTAGTTGCTACGGTATTATTGGGTAGTACTCTAATCAAGCATGGAGGAACGGAAGCACAGAAAGCAGCCTTATTACCAGAAATAGCAGAAGGTAATTTATTAATCGCTTTAGCAGCAGAAGAGAGCAGTGCACACAAGCCTACCAAAATAGCAGCAACTTATACTTCTTTAGGAAAGACACATGCGGTAAGTGGAAAAAAAGTATTTGTATTAGATGGACATGTGGCAGATAAATTTGTGGTTTCTGCTAGTAGAGATGGTAAAACTAGTTTGCTAATTGTCAATGCAGATGCAAAAGGTGTACACGTAGAACGTACGGTAATGATGGATAGCAGAAATGCAGCAAATGTTACCTTCGATAATGCGGAAGCAATTTTATTAGGGGAAGAAGGAAATGGTATAGCTATATTAGAAGCTACTTTAGATATTGCTAGAATAGGTTTAGCAGCAGAAATGCTTGGTACGACTAGCGAGGCTTTTGATAGAACAATTGCTTACTTAAAAGAACGCCAACAATTTGGCGTGCCAATTGGTGTTTTCCAAGGTTTACAGCATCGTGCAGCACATATGTATTGTGAAATAGAAAACTGCAAATCTATAGTAATTGCCGCATTACAAGCCGTAGATAAAGGGTCTGAAAAAGTACCTATGCTAGCTAGTTTGGCTAAAGCAAAATTAGGCAAGACGCTCCAATTAGTATCTAACGAAGCGATTCAAATGTTTGGTGGTATTGGTATGACGGATGATGAAGAGATTGGCTTTTTCTTAAAGCGAGCGAGAGTAGCACAGCAAACTTTTGGTGATTATAATTATCACTTGGATCGTTATGCTAAACTGAATAGTTACTAAGAAAGAGTTAGGGTGAACGAGAAGTCATTATCGTAATGCGTAAATGCTTGAAAAAAGTGGTGCTTACGTGTCGGACACCTTCGAAGGTGTCCGACACGTAGTTCTAGCTATCCTTAGAAATATTTTATCAATTGATTACGTATTATAAAAACGACTTTTCGTTCACCCTAAAGAAAGAGTAGAGACTGGACTGATATAATAACAAATATAAAAGAACTGCCTAGTGACAAGGTGGTTCTTTTTATATGTAAGAATATGTTTACTTATCTAACTTTTCTGCTTAGTTTTTTTTAAATTTACATTTATTAGAGAAAACATTACCAGCACAATAAATGGATAGAAGCAAAAAAAATAGAAAACCAAAGAAGAAAAGAGAGCGGGGCTATCGTAAGAGGTCTAATGCTTATCTTCAAAATATAAACCCAGCAGAAGAAGTAAGAATACTCATTCAAAAATCACTAAAAGAAGATACAACATATATAGATACGCCTTTTGGTGATATACTGATTAACGATGGAATGGTATTGCATTTGATTAGGAGTAAGAACTTTTTATTAGAATTTGCTAGTGGCGATGAGCTAAACAAAGAAAGAGATGCACTTGAGCACTTGGTTTATTTTGAAAAAGTTAACGACAAATACCCAAATGAGCCTTATATTAAACATGGTATTGCATTGGGGTATGAAAGCTTGAAGGAAAAAGAAAAGTATCAAGCAGCAGTCAAGAAAAATTTTAACCAGTATAAATGGGAGTATCCTAATATAGATATAGAATATATAAAATTAATGTTTTATTTAAAGGAGCAAGACATAGCAAGTAGTTTAGTTGGAGCAGAGCTGAATTTGCATAAAATTTATCCAAAAATCAAAGCTTTTGATGAGGAAACGGTAATTGAATTTTATACTATACTAATTGATATATTTCGTTACCGTAAGGATCTTGAAACAGCAAAGAAATGTGCTGAAATAGTGGGGTGTTTAGATGTGAAACAAGGGAATTTTTTAGAAACAATACTAGAATTTGCCGAAAATCCGTGGAAAAAAATAAGATACCTATTCCTGATTTTACTTGCTTTTATCGCATTTCTTGCCATAGTTATATGGGTTGGCTGGGGAATTATTCAATTTTTTCAATGGATTTTTTAATGGGAGTTATTTTGTTATTCATCAACTGTATTTTTAATTTTTTCTTCAAGTATCGTAGTAGAATAACCTTCCACAAAAGGCAAACTTTTGACCTCGCCGCTTTTTGCTAATACAATCTCACTTCCTACGATATTTTCCACCGCCCAATCTCCACCTTTGACTAATATATCTGGTTGCACCAATTCAATTAATTGAAGGGGCGTATCTTCTGAAAATTCAATTACCGCATCTACAAAAAATAAAGAAGCTAATAAATATTGTCGAGTAA
>JALZWC010000525.1 GCA_023300255.1 Saprospiraceae bacterium
TAATGAAGGAGAATTGTTGATACTTTGACTGAGTTAAAGTGAAAAATAAGAGCAAAAGAAGCAGCATAAGTTACGAAGTTATTTCATACACATTCCTTAAAAGAATATAAAAAATAATTAAACAGCGATAAATAGTGACTACAAGAAATAGAGGTAAAAAATCGAGTGATGATAAATGGTTTGAATCAAAATGGCATCCGATATTTACAGAGGCAGTAAATGATTTATGCTACCTCTTGACCCGAGGATATGCAGAAAATTCTGGCTTACAAATAGTAGGGAATCGCTATAAATTAAATAAAAGACAAAGAAATGCCGTCTTAAGGATTAGTTGTAGCGACCAAGGTATATTAGCCCGAAATAAATCAAAATGTAAAGAATTGGAATTGAAGGATAAGCTTGTAGAAATAGATGGTTTTAATCTATTAATACTTTTAGAAAATGCGCTTTCAGGAGCCTATGTCTTTAAAGGGAGAGATGGGCTTTATCGAGATATATCGAGTGTACATGGTTCTTATAAACGAGTAGTGAAAACAGAAAAAGCAATTCTTTTAACGGGAAATAGATTAAAAGAAATGAAAGTAAAATCTGTGAAATGGTATTTAGATCAGCCTGTCTCGAATAGTGGTAGACTGAAAACTAGACTATTAGAGATTAGTAGAGAAAACGAATTTAATTGGGAAGTAGAATTAGTTTTTGATCCTGATAAAGTATTAGCAAAAAGCAAAAATATTGTCATTACCTCAGATGGGTGGATCCTTGAAAATGCAGAAAAATGGTTTAATCTAAGTGCTTCTCTTATAGAAGATTATATAAAGGAATCCAATATAATAGAGGTTTGAGAATAAGACCTAAATAGTTGAAAGGAATTTAAAAAACTTCAAACATAGAATCTTCTAAGATTGCCTTTTTAACGGTTTCAAAAGATACATCATTGTACATAAAGAGAGGCTCCCATTTTCCTGTATGTCTAAAAGAAGAGAGGTTAAACCGATCTTCCCCATAATATTCTAACCGGGCTATCCCCATTTCAAAGAAATCTTTAATACCATTTTCTCCAGCCTTATATTTCTGCATGATATAGAAAAAATTGCCTCTCCATTTAGAGAGAACATCTATGCAATGATTGTATTTTTGAGGTTCAGGAACTGGCTGAAGATTTTTTTTCAATTCTTCAATTATTGGCTCAAACTGTTTTGAAATAGTAGCTTTTTGTACTTTCGTCGCTGTAGGAGAATATACCCAAACCTTTTGAAGTTTCTTTTTTGCCATAATCTTTTTTTGAATTGTAAAAATTAATCTCAAACCAAATCTACAATTAAAATGTGAGATTCGGTACGATAAACGGTTAGGAAGTAAGAATTATACCCGTTATGGCGTAATGGAGTAGAATAAAACCCTAGAAAAAAGAACTGAAAGGATTAGGAATAAAGAAACGATAATTTGCCATATATATAGGATACGATAACAATGGTCCGTGCAATTTTAGTATACTTAGGAATGTGTATGAAATAACTTCGTAATTTATGCTGCTTCTTTTGCACATATTTGAGTATTCTCCATTTAATTCTCCTAACAAAATTAATTATTTTAGAAAGTATCCAAAATTTATTACCTTAGTAACAACGAAAGAATCCGTTCCAATACGGAAGTTATTGTTAGATCACTTAGATCTTTTCGGAAACGCCTAAATTAAGTTAAATGCCAAATAAACATTTTGATGTCTTGATTATTGGTGCTGGTATTTCTGGCATTAGTGCAGCTTATTATTTACAAGAACAATGTCCTACTAAATCCTTCGCTATTTTAGAAGGCAGACATACCTTCGGAGGAACTTGGGATTTATTCAAATATCCGGGCGTTCGATCGGATTCGGATATGTATACTTTAGGTTTTGCTTTTCGTCCGTGGACAAGTAAAAAAGCGATTGCGGATGCCCCGACCATTATGACTTATTTAGAGGAGACACTAGAGGAGTTTGATCTTAGGCAACATATCAGATTTAATCAAAAAGTGAAGAAAGCTTCGTGGTCTTCGGAAGAAGCACTTTGGACGCTTGAAATAGAAGAAAAAGGAGATCAATCTAGTCAATATACATGCAAATTTCTTTCGATGTGCTCAGGGTATTATAATTATGAACATGGTTATACGCCTGACTTTAAAGGGATGGAGCAATTCAAAGGAAAAGTTATTCACCCACAGAAATGGCCAGAAGATTTAAATTATGAACAGAAAAAAGTAGTGGTCATTGGAAGTGGCGCAACGGCTGTAACCATTGTGCCAGAAATGGCCAAGAAAGCCGAACGAGTGACGATGCTACAACGCTCTCCAACTTATGTAGTCTCCGCACCTGCGGAAGATAAATTGGCTAATTTTTTAAATACGGTTTTACCTCATAAGCTATCTTATTCGATTAATCGTTGGCGGAAAATTTTATTTCAAAGATTCGGTTTTATAATGGCTAGGAAGTATCCTAAATATATGTCTAAAACCTTGATTGATAAAGTTCAAAAAGAATTAGGCCCCGACTATGATGTTAAAAAACATTTTACACCCAGTTACAATCCTTGGGCTCAAAGAGTCTGCTTAGTTCCTGATAGTGATTTATTTGAAGCGATTAAATCGGAAAGAGCAGAAGTGGTCACCGATCATATAGACTCCTTTACAGAAACAGGTATATTATTAAAATCTGGAAAAACCTTAGCTGCTGATATTATTGTTTGTGCCACAGGTTTAGACTTGAAATTATTAAGTGGGATTGATTATTTTGTTGATGGGGAAATAGTGGATTTGTCAAAAACGGTTTCCTACAAAGCGATGATGTTTAGCGATATCCCGAATTTATCTTTGGCTTTTGGTTACACCAATGCTTCATGGACTTTGAAATGTG
>JALZWC010000526.1 GCA_023300255.1 Saprospiraceae bacterium
TAAAAACTATCACTTTGGCATTAATGTCGTACTACTTAGACACAATAGACATCTAACTCCTTACTCATAGTATTATACTGTTTGTACACGTATGTGTGCTCACTATTACGTGATATCATTGGAAGATCCTCTGTATCACGTGTTACTTATTCTTAAAAAATTATTGAACACTCTTTAGTAAATAGTATCATTCCATGAACAGAAATATACACCCACTTACCTTTATGTTGGCTATTATCAGTCTATTTTTTATCACAGTAATTAGTGCTTCTGCATCTACAGAAAAAGCAGCTTTTAATTGCGCAGGAAAAGCATTAGTTTGTAATAATAATGTTAGAGTAGCTATTAATCCAGGCTGTGTAGGTTTTATCAGCATAGATGGTTTTTTAGAAAACCCTTGCTTTGGAGCAGGCGTTAGTTATGAATTTGAGGCAAGGCTAAATTCTAGTCAACGAGTAAGAGAAACAGTGAGTGCCAGTTCCTCTGGTGCGCTTAATAATGGTATTAGTTTAAATACAGAGTGGGTAGATTGTAACAAGACTTATTCTTTAAAAATAACTAGACGGAGCAGCAGTGGTACACAAGCGTGTACAGGCACCGTTACTTTTCAAGATTCTCAAGGACCTGTAATTTATGCACCAGCTACTCAAACGGTTGCACTATGTAACACCGTATCTGATGAAGTATTGCTAAATAGTTTGGAATATTCAGTAGTTGACTTTTGTCATGTTGATGAGACTAGTGTAAGTGTTGGTAACTTTCCATCTTATTTTTGTGGTAGCGCTGCACCAACTATACCTGTGACTATTGAAGCTACAGATTTTTGCGGAAATAGAGCTAAAAAGACTATTGAAGTGCGGGTTATACGACCTACCGTATTTTACTTTCCAGGTGATTCACTTTTGACTTGTGGTACTAATACGGAACCTTCTAGAGCAGGTAGCCCAATGTTAGATTCTAATGGGGATGGAGTAGGGGATATTCCAATAGACGGAAGTACTTGTGGTTTTCAAGCCAGCTATACGGATATAGTTGTAAATGATTTATGTGGTTTTGGATCGAAGCTAATTCGAACTTGGAAAGTAGTAGATGTTTGTAATTTGGGTAATTCTAGAAATAAAACTCAAATTATTGAAGTTAGAGATACAGAACGACCGAAGCTTACTTGTCCAACAACTAATGGTATCGGTTCAAGAAACCAACCGTATAAAGTACCTGCCAACCAATACGATTGCCAAGCGCTTCCAAATATTATCTTACCAGGTGCTACTGATAATTGTTCTGCTAGTTTACAACCAGAGTTGATTAAGGTAGTCAGTACGAATAATTCCTCACGGGTATCTTGGCCTAATGATCCTTTATCAGTTGGATCTTATTATGGAGAATATCAAGCAATAGATGCTTGTGGAAATAAATCCCTATCTATCTGTAAAATATATTTTGATGTAGTTGGCGGAAGTACGCCAACGGCCATATGTGATGATCAAATAAACGTTGCTTTTAATAATGGATGGACGAATATTAGAGCGATAGATATAGACGAAGGGAGTTATGATAACTGTGGATCTGTTTCCTTATCTATCAAAAAGGACGGAGGTAGTTGGGAAGATGCTATTTCTTATAATTGCGATGATGTTCGCAACGATGTCAAGGTGTATCTAAGAGTGCAAAATTTTGCAGGCGCATCGACAACGTGTTTGGTTAATATTGGTGGTTCTTATGCTTGTGGCACAACGACCACTTCAACTGACAATAACGATGATAATAATACAGAAACTAATAACCCAACAGAAACTACGGAGACTGCTGACGATGAAACATCTACGCACAGTACACCTGTGTTTAATATAAATAATGTAGCCCATTTAAAGGGCGCTATTTACACGATTGATAATCAACCGTTACCAGGTGTTATGATTCAGGCAGAAGGCACTATTGAATATGAGCAGAACGTGATGACAGATGAGAATGGCATTTTTGAAATGGACTTGCCTAAAAATATTGGGTATCAAATAATGCCAACCAAAGATTCAGATCGAACCAATGGGATCTCTATATTAGATTTGATTATGATGACAAGACATATCTTGGGGCTTAGTTATTTGAACTCTCCCTATCAGCATATTTCTGCGGATGCTAATTTATCAGGTACGATTACAGCCTTCGATGTAGTCTTACTACGTAAATTAATATTAAACCCTACAGACCCGAATCTATCAAATTTGAAAGGATGGCGCTTTGTGGAACAAGGTGTAGAATTAGATGTAAGAAATCCGCTTTCCTTATTAATAACAGACAATAGCTCGATTGACTTATTTACAGAAGAAAAATTAGATGTAGCGTTCACCGCAATCAAAGTAGGGGACTTAAATAATACAGCAACTACTAACGGGTTGCAATTATCCGAATCAAGAAACGCTAAAGAGCAGCTATCTATCCAAGTTGAAAACCAGAGGGTAAGTAAAGGAGATATTATTACTGTGCCTATTACTATCCCTGAGCTAAAGCATGTTTTAGGACTACAAATGGCCCTTGAATTAGAGGGCTTAGAGATCATTGATTTGAAATCAGGAAAGGCGGAATCTCCTCATTACAAACAATTAAATGCTAATAGATTAAATATAGTATGGGATCAGTTCTCTCAAAATCAATCTGCTACTCATTTCATAGAATTGACCTTGAAAGCCACTGCTGGAGGTAGTTTACAAGACATGCTGCATATTGAACAAGATAAGATGCCAGCGATTGCTTATCAAGAGGAGGAAACTATATTGGTTCCTCAGTTGGCTTTCGTTGAAAAAGCAGTAACGGATAACTATTTTAGCTTACTCCCTAATCAACCGAACCCATTCAAGACGCAAACCACTATCCAATTTGTATTGCCTTCTACGCAAGCAGTCTCCTTAGAAGTATTTGATGTATCAGGAAAGCTAATTTTTAATCAAATGATTAATGGTGTAAAAGGAAAAAATAGTTATATGCTAAATAGCACTGATCTTAGCAATAACAAAGGAATATATATATATCAACTGATCGGCTCTGCAGGTCTTTTATCAGATAAACTGATTTTAGATTAATAGATTTTTTTTACCACAGATTCACGGATTTAGCTACTAATTCTAAACGTTTTAGTAGCTTAATCTGTGAATCCTGCCTGGCGGCTCGACAGGTTCGTGGTGAAAAAGTACGCGATTAGTGTCAATTAGGCAAAAAGTGAGAATAAATTGGTCGTTTTAAGCTAGTCATTTTTTACTCTAAGATGAAGGAGTGTAAGCTCCTGAACCGCAAAGCGGATGGGCG
>JALZWC010000527.1 GCA_023300255.1 Saprospiraceae bacterium
AATGTAATGGCCTCAGGAGTAATACCGCAGATTTCTGCTATTATGGGCCCTTGTGCGGGTGGTGCGGTCTACTCTCCTGCTATGACAGATTTTACGATTATGGTGGAAGACTCTAGTTACATGTTTGTGACTGGACCGAACGTTGTCAAGACGGTAACCAATGAAGAAGTTAGTTCTGAAGAACTAGGTGGAGCCAGTGCCCATTCTACTAAATCAGGAGTGACGCATTTAACGGCAAGTAATGATATTGATTGTATTGCACAGATTAAGCAGTTGCTTAGCTATATGCCGCAAAGTTGTGAGGACAAACCTGCTAAATTACCTTATGAATTGGGTGATGAAGTAAGAGAAGTTTTAGAAACGATTGTCCCCGAATCTGCTAACAAACCTTATGATATGCGAGAGGTCATTGAGGGCATAACAGATGAAGACTCTTTCTATGAAATACATAAGAATTTTGCTGAAAATATCGTAGTAGGTTTTGCCAGATTAGGCGGTCGTAGTATTGGGATTGTTGCCAATCAGCCAACCAGTTTGGCGGGCTGTTTAGATGTAGATAGTTCCAGAAAAGCGGCTCGGTTTACGCGTACCTGTGATTGTTTCAATATTCCATTATTGGTCTTAGTAGATGTACCAGGATTTTTACCTGGGACCGATCAAGAATGGAATGGGATTATTGTAAATGGTGCTAAGCTTTTATATGCATTGAGTGAAGCGACGGTTCCAAGAATTTCTGTAATTACTAGAAAAGCATATGGTGGAGCCTATGATGTGATGAACTCCAAGCATATTGGTGCAGATATGAACTATGCATGGCCGGGCGCAGAAATTGCGGTGATGGGAGCTAAAGGAGCAAGTGAGATTATCTTTAGAAAGGAAATCAAAGCTGCCGATGATCCAGCGGCTAAACTAGCGGAAAAAGAAGCAGAGTATGCAGCTAAGTTTGCGAATCCTTATCGGGCCGCTCAAAGAGGCTTTATTGATGAAGTGATTGAACCGAAGCATACTCGCCGGAAGTTAATCAAGGCATTTGCTATGTTGGAAAATAAGGTAGCAAAATTGCCTAAGAAGAAACATGGGAACATTCCATTGTAATGTGTGTATAAATTGTTAAGGTATCTAAAAATTAACACCTATACAATACATTTAAATGCCCTAACATTTTATGAAAAAAAGTAAATTAAACAAAGATGCTAAAACGGTCTCTCTTGTTCTAGGAAGCGGAGGAGCCAGAGGTTTAGCTCATATAGGTGTTATCAAGTGGCTTGAGGAACATCAATTCGAAATTAAATCCATTTCGGGGTGTTCGATTGGCTCTTTAATTGGTGGGATATATGCTGCAGGTAAATTGGATGAACTGGAAAAATGGTTGCTTACTTTGAATAAATTGAATATTGCGAATTTATTGGACCCTACATGGCGTAGTGGTGGTATATTTAAAGGGGATAAAATAATAAAGACCTTAATTGACCTTTTAGAAGATATCCAAATTGAAAATTTACCGATTCCATTTACTGCAGTTGCAACAGATATCATAACGGAAAAGGAAGTTTGGATTAATTCAGGCTCCCTTTTCGATGCCATAAGAGCTTCCTCATCGCTTCCATTGTTTTTCACACCAGTTGAATACGGAAACAGTTTGTTGATAGATGGAGGCGTTTTAAACCCTGTACCAATTGCTCCAGTTTTTAACGATGATACCGATTTAACCATTGCTGTTAACTTGGGAGGAGCCTTGCTGAAAGACAAAATTGATTCCCAAAATAAAGTTTACGATAATAAAGAAGCGAGTTCCTTTACACAAGGTTTTAAGAAATTTGTTAAAATTTATGATAAAAAAGAGAAAGAGCCAAGTACAAAAGACTGGGGAATGTATGATGTTGCTGATAAAGCTTTTGATACAATGCAAAGTACTATCGCTAAAGTAAAAATTGAATCTCATCCACCAGATGTAGAAATTAGGATAGCACGTAATGCTTGTGGAATGCTTGATTTTAATAGGGCAGATGAAATGATTAAATTGGGATATAAAAAGGCTCTATTAGCATTTGAGTAGCATAGCCTAATTGAAACAAGACTTCGAGATGAATTGAAATAAAAAGAGAACGAAGGACTACTTAATTATCTATTTTTATCACTTCCTATACGATCAGGCGACAATAAATGAGGAGACGTTCGATAAATTCAGCTTCCAAAAAAAATCTAGTATTCTTTATCTCAGCAAAAAAAATTAACATTTTATTTGACTATGATATATTTCTATCATATCTTTAGATAGAATAAGAAATTACAATAACCAGCAAATTAAATTGAGCTTTTCCTATCTCAATTTCTTATTTATGAGCGAGCAAATTTTAGCAAATTATTATCTAGTATCCTCTCATTTTTTCGCTCGGTTTTTTAATTTTTAAAGAAGTTTTCAAACCTACCTTGCCAGGCGTTGAGTTTTTACTCCGCCTGGCAATTGTTTTTTATAGACATCTGTTATTTTTTTCTCTTTCTTATAAACGCTGAATGTAGGCAGTCTGACAGCGTAGCGGTCTAATTTCTGCCTTCTATATTTTAATCTTACTCATATCCACTCGCAACAAAAAGAAGATTCCTACTAAGAAAAAGACAGTGAGCGATAAAATACTATTTCGCATCCCTCCAGTTAATTGATCTATAAAACCAAAAGCTAATGTACCAGAAACAATTGCCAACTTTTCTAAGATGTCGTAGAAACTAAAATAAGAAGCAGTGGAGTCTGTATTATTAGGTAATAATTTTGCATAAGTTGACCGAGAAAGACTTTGTACACCACCCATTACTAAACCTATAGCAATAATCACAAAGTAGAAATTATTTTTTTCAACCACCAAATAAGCAGCTATACATATAGCAATCCAAATAACTAAGATAATTAGTAAGGCAAACTTATTCCCTTTTACGCTAGAAATTTTTGTAAACAAATAAGCACCTACAATACCGACTATTTGTAAAAGTAAGATAATAACGATTAGCTCCGTTTGACCAAAATTCAACACTGCACTACCAAATAACGATGCCAACAAAATAACTGTTTGAACGCCTGCACTATATAAGAAAAAAGCTAAGAGAAAAGTCTTGACATTAGACTGTGCCTTCACTTCCAGCCAAATACTTTTAAACTGCTCGATCCCCTTTCCTATTAATCCATCAGTAGGAGGTATTGGCACGTCTTGTGGTAGTCTTTTAAAGGAGATCGCCGCAAATACTAGCCACCATACCCCGACCGTCAAAAAAGCAATTCGAACCGCCAAGGTTCCTTCTGGATCAATTCCAAACCATTCTGGTTTTTGAATAACCATTAAGTTAATGACCAATAAAATCACACTGCCGACATATCCATAAGAAAATCCTTTAGCACTCACACTATCCATCTGATCCTCTGTAGCTATCTCTGGTAAAAAGGAATTATAAAAGACTAAACTACCAGCAAAACCTACTGCTGCTAGCACAGATGCCGTAATCCCTAAAACAATATCGTCCGATGATTTAAAAAAGAACAAGGCTAAACAGCAAATGGCGCCCATTGTGCTAAAAAACTTCATGAATTTCAGCTTCATCCCTCCATAATCGGCTATACCTGAAAGGATTGGAGACTGTATAGATACGATCAAATAAGCTAATGAAATAGACAAAGAATATAAGGCAGTATTGGAGAGTCCCAAATAGGTTTCCCCTTTGGTAATCGCTTCATAATAAGGAGGAAAAACAGCCACCATGATTGTCAAGGCATACGCAGAATTCGCCCAATCAAATAGTGCCCAACCGTTAATCGTTCTTTTATCGTTTTTTATGATGGCAGTAGACAAATGATATTCGTTTTGTGAGGAAATTTGTGAATGGTAGTAACTTTATCTGACAATGTAAGCATTACTTTAGGAAGTACCAAAGATCATCGAAATTTGTACTTCAATGATCCATTACAACCTAGTCAATACGAAAAGAAGCCACCACAGGCAAATGATCAGATAGTCCTCGAAACCTATCTAAATCAAAACAACCTCGTATAGGATTGACAACAAAACCTTCTTTACAGTTGATACCAGGACTATAAAATAAGTTATCAATCGGGTGATTTCTCATCCTTCCTTTTACATCACACTTTCGTTTTAAAGTAGTCGGTTCATTTTCTAATACAAAGTCAAAACCTGCTTTCTTTAAGGGAAAAAAAACGGTGTGCTTGTCCTTTAGATTAAAATCTCCTGCTATAATAAAAGGGGTATTTAGATAAAATTGAAAATACAAATTCTTAAATTCTTTGACTTCTCGCTCTGGTTCGTCATCATGTTTTCTTGCATGATAATTCATCAAGACGACCTCTCTATTTTCAATCAGAAATCTAGCCATATAAGGTTCTCTAAAAACGATTTCTTGTAAGGCCGCTTCTAGCCAAGGTCTGCCGACTAATTGTGCTTTATTTTTTTTCCATATATAGGCATAGCGTTCGGTCTTATACTTCGGACTTTTTGTGGGATTGCTTACCGCATAATCCCATTGCTCTCCCGTCCGATTGAGGGAAGCGGCCAACTTAGCCACTGCCTGACTCCCACCATACCCCGCCACTACCTCTTGAATAGCTAATATATCGAAGTCTTTAAGAATTTCTGTCATATGCCCTATTTCCACGGCATCTTTTGTTTTTCCAAAATCGCGAATATTCCATGTTAGGAGCGTAAAATTGGCTTGTGTGTAACCAAATGAAAAGGAAAATGTTAGAAAAAGAAAGGAAATAAGAAATGCTCGCATAGAAAGTGATAAATTGCTTTTTTTTAAAAAGGATCTAAAGTTTTAAAACCATACAAAAAATAGAATAGAGAGTAGAGAGTAGAGATGTATTACGTTTAAAAAACAACGAAGCTTCGTCTATTTTAAACGAAATACATCTCTATTCTCTACGCTCGCTTCTCTATTCTAGTTTTAAAATCTAAAGTAAACAACATTTGCATCTATTATCCATTAAACTCACTCAGTTTAAAAATTATGAAGCGGATCAAGTCCACTTCTCCCCTACAGTTAACTGTATTGTGGGTTTAAATGGTATGGGAAAAACTAATTTACTGGATGCGATCTACTATCTGTGTATGTGCAAGAGTCATTTTAGTATTCCCGATCGACTATTAGTGCAACAAAAATTAGACTTCTTTCGACTAGACGGTCATTTTACAAAAAAAGAGAAACTAGTCAATGTAGTTGCCAAAATACAGCCCAAAGAAAAGAAAA
The DNA here is from genome assembly GCA_023300255.1 of Saprospiraceae bacterium. GTDB lineage: Bacteria > Bacteroidota > Bacteroidia > Chitinophagales > Saprospiraceae > JAFMDF01. The sequence continues at coordinate 5,248 of JALZWC010000527.1, forward strand.
AAGAAATAGAGTTAAATGGAGTACCTCATAAGAGATTAGCAGACCATATTGGCTTGTTGCCTATTGTCATGATTACGCCTTTTGATTCAGACCTAGCCCTAGATGGTAGCGAAGCAAGAAGGCGCTTCTTAAATAATAGTTTATCTCAAATTGATCCTCAATATTTACAGGCGGAATTAACTTATAATAGATTACTTCGGCAACGAAATGCGCTCTTAAAATCTTTTGCAGGAAGATTGGTAAATCCAGCACTCTTAGATACATTAGATGAACAATTATCACCACTTGCAAAGGTTATTAATGATAAAAGAGCTACTTTCTGTGCAGACTTCCTTCCCATATTTAAACAATACTATAAAATAATTTCTAACGAACAAGAACAAGTAGATTGTCGATACCGTTCCCATATGGAAGGACAAGACCTAGCTACCCTTTTAAAAGCTTGTCGAGAGAAAGATGTGTTATTGCAAAGAACTACTGTTGGTACGCACAAAGACGACTTAATTTTTACCATACAAGAACAAGCATTAAAAAAGTTTGCCTCACAGGGTCAACTAAAGTCTTATATTTTAGCCTTAAAGTTAGCGCAGTACGAAATTGTTAAAACCCATAAAAGCTGCCGCCCTCTCTTGCTATTAGATGATATTTTTGATAAACTGGATAACAATCGAGTGCATCAATTGTTACAACTATTGTTTAATAAAGACTTTGGACAGATTTTTTTTACAGATACGGACGAGAATCGACTGATTGATTTAATAAAGCCCTTTGGTGTAGATGCAAAGCAATTGATTGTTAAGAATGGACAGGTTATAGATGCTAAGTAATTCTACTATTAGGATTTTTTATTATGATTTCCTCATAGACATAATTCAACCTGTCTGCGCCAGGCAGGCACGGAGCTACTTCGTAGCCACACAGATTATTTTTGAATTTTTATAGATCGTGTTTGATGTTGACATTTTTATTGTGCACAGTGTACTCACGACCTATTGAACAGATCTAATACAGGTGACCTATAGAATCAGTTTTATCCGTGTTCCATTATGTATAATTAGCCATAATGTTAGCATAGAAACAAAAAATGCAAATGCTAAAAAAATACAACGATCAAAAATTATCAGATGTACTTAAAGATTTGATAAAGGATAAAAATTGGAAGGCGAAACTCTATCAGACTAAAGTGAAAGAGCTATGGATCTTGAAAATGGGATCTATTGTAGCCAGTCATACCAAAGAAATAAAGCTGCGAAAGTATAAACTGATAATAGTTGTAAATTCTGCTCCGCTGAGATCAGACTTATCCTATTCCAAAGAAAAGATTATGAATTTAATCAATGAGGGTTTAGGAGAAGAATATGTGAAAGAAGTCGTTATTCGATAGCTTTTTCAAAATTTTAGTGGGCTGCCTGGCCTACGTTTACTAAACTTTTAAAGTTTAGTAAACGTTTATCTAGTTATATCGGATAACCCATCTTGTATTATTTCAAAAAGGAAAATAATTAAGGATAGCAAAATATTGGTCAATTTCTTAAAAATTCCTAATTTGCCAACAAGAATACCTAGATAGGGCGAAATTTCGCTATAAAAAAACTTTATATGACAAAAGATATTGATAAGCAGGTAGTTAAGTCCAAAAAATCAAAGAAGAAGTACTCAAAAGAAACTTACATAGAGTGGTTCAAATTGATGTTTAAGATCAGAAAATTTGAGGAAAAAGCATTGCAGATGTATGGCATGCAGAAAATTAGAGGCTTTTGTCACGTATATATTGGTCAAGAAGCGATAGCTGCTGGCTTGGAATCTGCTTTAATAAAAGGAGATGGTATTGTTACGGCTTACCGTCAACATGGTATCGCTTTAGGCAGAGGCGTTTCTTGTAAAGCGGCAATGGCGGAACTATATGGAAAAGAAACAGGTATCGTCAAAGGAAAAGGTGGTTCTATGCACTTTTTCGATAAGCCTAATAAATATTTTGGCGGTAATGGAATCGTAGGTGCTCAGATTCCAATTGGGACTGGTATTGCATTTGCTGAAAAATATAAAGGCACTAATAATCTTTGTGTCACTATGTTTGGAGATGGTGCATCTCGTCAAGGAGCACTACATGAGTCTTTTAATATGGCCATGACTTGGAAATTGCCTGTTTTGTATATCGTTGAGAATAACGGTTATGCAATGGGTACTTCTGTCTCTAGAACCAGTAATGTGGTCGAGCTATTCCATATGGGTGATTCTTATGCTATGCCAAGTGAACAGGTAGATGGTATGCGTCCTGATGCAGTGCATGAAGCAATCAGCAGAGCGGCAGAACACATCCGATCTGGAGCAGGGCCCTATTTCTTAGAAATTAAGACTTACCGTTATAAAGGGCACTCCGTATCTGATCCTGCGAAATACAGAACGAAAGATGAAGTGAAAGCTTATCAAGATATTGATCCAGTAAAAGTAACCGAGAAAGAGTTGCTTACAGGAAAATATGCTACAGCGGAAGAAATTAAGACAATGAAGGAAGCAATCTTAGCAGAAATAAAAGAAGCTGTAGAATTTGCGGATTCTTCTAAATATCCAGATCCATCCGAATTATATAAAGATAATTATGCGGAAGGAGATTATCCTTATTTGACGTAAAATAAGTTTCTCTACCATTAAGGAATGATGAAATAATAACTGTCTCAACTTGGCTTGCCCTTTTCCAGTCTTAGAAAGCCAAAAAAAGAGTCCGTAGC
>JALZWC010000528.1 GCA_023300255.1 Saprospiraceae bacterium
TGGTTGCCCAAATTTGCCACCGAACTAGGGCAACCACAAGGGATTAGGGCAACCACAAGGGATTGCCCCTACAAGAATCCTCGATTTTATAAAAGTGTACGGTAGAGAAGTTTTCTTAAGAAAATCAGTGTATAGTTTATGCTACGGACTTATTTTCATTGGGAATGAGTGGAAAATCTATTTTCATATAAGTGTTTAGTACTTAGGAATGAAGGATTAATAAATTACACAGTTAAACGAAGCTATTTTTATCTCTGGCAAGGCGAAAAACGTAGGCGATGCCTAGCATCGACGAGGCTTTTTAACGAAGTCAGAGGTGAAAAGAGCGAAGTGTAACTGTGTAATTTATTAGTTCGTCATTCCTTAGAAACAATCCTCATCTAGATTCTTTTAAAAAGCGCTGCAAAATCGTTAAATAGATTTGCTTATCAAAATTATAGGGTAAAAAGGTTTAATATAATTCTCTACCGTACACTTTCGATTATTGAACGATTTTGTAGGGGCAATCCCTTGTGGTTGCCCAAATTTGCCGCCGAACTAGGGCAACCACAAGGGATTGCCCTTACAAGAATTCGCAATTTTATAAAAGTGTATGATAGAGAATAATTTAAAAATATTTAAAATCATACCCATTTTAAAATAGAGAATCAAGAGCAGGAAACACTTCGCTTCTCTACGCTCTATTCTATTTTTTGTACGGTTTTAAAATAAAAATAGCGGCTTGATATCTGATATATCAAGCCGCTACTAAAAGTTGAGTAAATAATTATTTAAGGTATTTATGTTTTAGTACACTGTAAACTAAATACACAGGACTAAAAGTCAAATTAATAATGTAGTTTAAATTCAACTCTTCTATTTCTTGCTCTACCATCTGGCGTTTCATTTGTATCAATAGGTTGCTTAGAACCATATCCTGTGAACGCGATACGTTGTCTAACAATACCTATAGATTGTAGGTAATCGACACAGGATTTAGCTCTCGATTTAGATAATCCTATATTCTTTGTTGGATCTCCAACGTTATCGGTATGGCCGTTGATGTCCAATTTATAGCTTGGATACTTCTTTAGTAAGTTTGCTACTTTATCTAATACAGCGGTAGAATTTGACTTTAAATCTGCACTACCTGTCTTAAATTGTACACCTTTCATTGCTGATGTCAATAAAGTTCTTTCTGCTTCTTCTAATTTAGCTTCTGGACAACCACCTCTCTTTTCAGGGCCAACTCGATTAGGACACTTGTCATTGATATCATAGACACCGTCTCCATCACTATCTGCTGGACAACCTTTATTAGCCTTTATTCCAGCTAATTTTGGACATTTATCTTTAAAATCAAATATGCCATCTTTATCGGTGTCTTTCGGACAACCCATGTTTTTTTCTAGTCCTACTCGGTTAGGACATTTATCATTGATATCAAGTATACCATCACCGTCAGTATCTGCGGGGCAACCTGAATTAGCCGCAATGCCTGCAAGGTTTGGGCATTTATCTTTAGCATCAAATATACCATCTTGATCAGTATCAATTTCTACAACAGCAGCGATTTCTTCTGGTATAATCGTATCTTCACAGCCTATCATCCAAGAGAAGAAGCTAAAAAAAAGAGCTATTACGGCAATAGCGATATAGAAATCATCTCTATCTTTTTTTGTTTTAAAATCAAGTAAATCTTGCATAAATCTTTTGTTTGTGGGTTTTTGCGTTAAAGTAATCTTAAAATTAACCTCTATATAAAGACAGTATTTTAGGATTTTGTCACTATCAGAAAGTAAGTGAAATTAACATTTTTTGACAGCCTTCTCCTTGTTTTGGTCGCTTAGCTTCTATTCTATTATGTATTTATTTTTTTTGCTGTAAAAAGCATTGATAATGAATGATTTATGAACGAAATGATTTACTTTTTTTAAATAAGTTACTTTACAAATATTTTTTATTATGTTTTTTACTTAATAGCATTTTGTGAGAATAAGGAAGCAAGTAGGGAGAAAAGAACCCTTTTTTATAGAAATTTAATTGTTCTTTATCTAAAAATGTTCTGGATCTATAAAAACATGATTATATTGGACTAAACTTCAAGGTATTTAAGAGGGAGTTGAAATTATTTGCTGAAACTATGGTTTGGGCAAAATTTTAATATAATTAAATATAAAATATTACTAATATGACGGAATTACTTTCAGGGCTACCTATTGTTCTAGTTTTGGGGCTGATCATTCTTTCTATGGGGATTTTTACAGTCAAACAAACGAATGCTGTAATCATAGAACGATTTGGTAAATTTCAATCGATTCGATTTGCTGGCTTACAATTTAAAGTGCCTTTTATTGATCGAGTAGCAGGTCGGGTAAGTATGAAGATCAATCAACTGGACGTGATGGTGGAAACTAAGACTAAAGATGATGTATTCGTTAAATTAAAGGTGTCTGTCCAATACCTGATATTAAAGGACTCTATTCATGAAGCATTTTATAAATTGGAGAATCCGCACGAACAAATTACTTCCTATGTTTTTGATACGATTCGTGCAGAAGTACCAAAGATGAGATTAGATGAAGTTTTTGAGCGTAAGGATGATATAGCCAATGCGATTAGAAGAGAGTTAGAGGAGGCAATGAATACTTATGGATATGGAATCGTAAAGGCCCTGGTAACAGATATTGATCCAGATATGGAAGTGAAAAAAGCAATGAATCGTATTAATGCAGCGGAAAGAGAAAAATTAGCTGCAGAGTATGAAGCAGAAGCAGATCGTATCCGTATTGTTGCTAAAGCAAAAGCAGAAGCAGAAAGTAAACGATTACAAGGTCAAGGTATCGCTGATCAAAGAAGAGAGATCGCCAAAGGATTAGAGGAGTCGGTAGAAGTATTGAATCAAGTTGGTATTAATTCACAAGAGGCTTCTGCACTTATTGTCGTTACGCAACATTATGATACTTTACAGTCGCTCGGAGATAATACGAATAGTAATCTAATTTTATTACCTAATTCGCCAACTGCTGGTAGCGATATGTTATCACAAATGGTTACTTCTTTTGCTGCTTCTCAGCAACTAGGAGAGAGTATGAAGCTGAATAATCCGAAGAAAGTATTGATTAAGCGAGATCGATTGGAGGAATAAATATAGAAGCTTAAGTTGTTTAACCACATAGGTATATAGGTCGCATAGTTTCATATGCTATGTGACCTATGTACCTATGTGGTTAAATAAAAATGCTATTTAGTTTTTTTAATATTGTCGTAATACTAGCCGAATAACAAACCTGCCTCTTTCTTTATAGCCTGTAAAGCCATATTCAAAGGAACATCATTTCGCTCATTCAAAGTATTGATCAAAGCAGTACTCAATTCTTTCGCATTTGCTTTAGAATCAACGGTTTCCGCTATACCACTAATTAAATTTATGGTGTCGTTTTTAGCGATACTAATAATCTCCCAGAGTTGGCTAGATACATATACCTGCTGGGTAATATTGTGTTCGTACTCTTGTTGTATAGCCATCAACATAGCGTAGCGCAATGCGCCCGCTTGCATATCTTCTGTTCTCAGTCGAAGCATTAGATTTGGAATAGAAATCCGTTCACAAAAAAGAGATAAACGTTCATATGCTTGAAGTCGTAGAGGTAAGGTAGCGTCTTGTTGGTTTTTTTGTAAATCCAATCTTTTTAACTGGGTTTGCCCAGCTAAAAATTTGCTAAATAAACTTTGGACTGCCCAAAACATTATTAATGCAGGAAGGGTAAATTTTAAAATTTCAAATATCGCTGTTAACCAAGTAGGCATAATTAGGGAAATAAGGGGTGAAGCTTTGAAGTTGCTTAATAATGTATCAATTCATTTTGAAACAACTTCTTTATCTAGAATAATCTCTATTATTAATACTAGTTTGTAATTTTAAAGTTGCAAACTAGTATTCTTGCAATTATACAACTAATTTTAGTGACAAATTAGTATGGTCAATTAGTATAATCAAATACATAGGTTTATTTTAAGTATGATAGAATTAGTAATAATTGTGCTCATTTTATGTTGATAATCAGATATATATATGGTTTTGTTTTTATGCTATTAGCACTAGGTGCTTTTATGGGCTTAGTTGTTTTTTTTCCAGTTGTAAACCAAGATTGGCGAGTTTACAGATGGTTTATTCTAGGGCTAATTACCTATATTTCTCTCATGGGAATTACGAATGCTTTTTTTGATCAGAACCTCAAATTTTTTCGCACCTTTACACATGAATTAACACATGCCATTTTTACGATCTTATCTTTGAAAAGGGTTCGAGCTTTTCAAGCGACCAGCCATCAAGGAGGGGAAATACATGTTGTCGGAGGAGGAAATATGCTGATCTTATTATCACCTTATTGTATTCCCATTTTTACGATTGCTTTGTTATTATTCAGGCCATTATTTCAGGTTCAATTCGCACCTTATTTAGAATTTGCTATTGGACTAAGTTATTTTTTTCATTTACATACTAATTGGCTACAGACAGGGCGACGCCAAACAGATATTACCAAATATCCATTGTTGACTTCTTACAGTTTTATCTGGTTCTTTCATTTCTTACTAATAGGGATTATTTTTTCGAGCTTTCGAGAAGGATTGAGTGCTTTTTGGGAGTTTCCAAAAGTTATTTTGGAGAGCATTAAGATGTTGGTAAGTTTTTTATTAAAATATTAGTATTCATGCAAAGAGGGTAAACGAAAAGGTAGAAAGGTAATAGGTAATTCATTGAAAAATACTAGAGTCGAAGTTTGTGATTTTATAACTTTCCTCTGTCCATTCCATATTATAAAAACAACTTTTTTAGATAAACTTGTCTACATTTTAAACAAAGTCAAAAAAAAATGCCAACATCTAAGATGTTGACATAAATCTTTTTCACGCAAATAAAAAAGTAGTGTTAAATAAAAAAGTAGTGTGAGAGGTTTACGCTTTCTACGTTGATATAACCTTTTATAATTTCAATATGGATAGGACTCTATGAATAGAAATTAACCATGAGCATAGATCAAGCTCATAAGACTTGTTTCTAAATAATAAACACATATCTGAAAATATCTTTTTCCGTTAATTTCCCCCAAAAAATAAGTCCGTAGCTAGGCTATGCACTGATTTTTTGAG
>JALZWC010000529.1 GCA_023300255.1 Saprospiraceae bacterium
AAAAAATTGGCAGATGGTCAAGAAGATAGCTTTAGTTCAAGTGGAAGGGGCATAGGTGCTACTTTTGGCTCTACCTTAAAAAATAAATTAGCATTTCTTAGAATTGATTATATTCTTAGTGATCCTTCCTTTACCGTTCTGAATCATCATATTTTTTCTAGTAGCTTTTCTGACCATGCCTTGATTGAAGCTAGTTTGCGCTTGGATTAGGACTTGAAGCGTAAAAAGATTGAGCTCATTTTGTAATACTTTAACCATATAGGTACATAGACCACATAGAGAATAACACCTATGTGGTCTATGTATCTATGTGGTTAAAAAACATCTCCGGTATCCTTTATTTCTGTCCAAGCACTTAATCTCGAATTACCCGAATTACAAATACGATCACCATTAGTATCAAAATAACGATCACAGCTCCTGTTGCAATGGGGTCCTGAACTCCTGAGAGGCTATCCTGTAGTTTATACCACATTGATACACTCATAAAGCATAGTAATACATATCCTATTATTCGTTTTAATATCATTTTTTGAAAAGCGTAAAAATTAATCTATTCTAAATCTATTCACTGGATTTCCAAATCTTTCGTTAAGTCAGAAACTGCAAAATACATGCCTTTAAAAAAGGATGTCTAGAATTATAATTAGAAATCCATAATTAAAAGAAAAGTTGAACGACTTGTCTTCTTTGAATCAACTCTAGTCACATTACTGCTTAAAAGGACTACTCTTCACAAGAAAATACAAAGTACATGCTTATTTTGTAGGTTCTTCAATCATTTTGCTTATGGCTATTAAAAAAGCCCCATTCAATTTAATGAATGAGGCTTTGGTACTTATGTACCCCCGGGGGGAATCGAACCCCCACTTCCGAAGAAACTGGATTTTGAATCCAGCGCGTCTACCAATTCCGCCACAAGGGCAACTATCTTAATAGCGATTGCAAAATTAGCTAAAATTTAAACACATCGCAATATTTTAAGTATTTAGTAAAGGAAAATAAATACCATGTCCCATTATACTTGTCCTTTTTCCTTCTAAGAATACTTCAAAAATCCTTACGTAGCTAGGCTACGTGCGGTTTCTGAAGTATCCTTACAAGAAAAAATTACTACCTATAATAGACCATCTTATTTAGTTTCCTTTACTTAGTATATAAAAATCCTTCCCTTTTTAGAAGAAATTTCTAATAATATCCAAACCATTGGCGTACAAGACTAGCCCGATCACCAATACAAAACCAGTAATCGTAGCATATTCCATAAAGGTATCGCTCGGCTTTCTGCCACTAATCATCTCGTATAGCAAAAACATCACGTGTCCACCATCTAATGCAGGAATAGGTAATAGGTTCATAAAACCTAAGATTAAAGATAAAACAGCCGTCATATGCCAAAAACGTTCCCAATCCCAAGAATAGCCGAACATGCCCGCAATAGACCCAAAACCACCTAAACTTTCAGAGGCTTTAATTTTTCCTTTAAACATTTGTCCAAATGCCTTGATCTGCGTATCTAAAAAATCTATTCCTTTTGTTACGCCTAGTGGCATCGCCTCTCCTAAGGAATAGGTTTCTTTGGACATAGCTGGAAGTTGCCTGATAGCCCCCATGAGTCCTTTCTCGTTCAAGGTAACAGGGATGGTCATAGCTGCGCCATTTCGCTCTACCCCTACTTGTATTAGTTTACCTTTATTTGACTGTGCTGCCTTGACGTACTGTGTATAGAAAGGCGTTGGTGCGCCATTAATCGTTATTATCTTATCTCCTTTTTGAAAACCTGCTGCTTTAGCAGGATAGTTGACAATAGCAGAATCAATAATAAAAGGATACCTAAACCCAAATATTTGCATCCCTTTATTTTCATGTCTAGATAAAATATCTGAAAATTTTCCGTCTATAGCTAAAGTTTGCTTCTGCCCATTCCGCTCAATTTGCATAGAAGCGGCATTATTAATAATGACTTCTCTTCTCAATAAATTAGGGGCAAATTTTGTAAATGGCACCTCTCCAATTTGTAAGATTTTATCTCCATCTTGTAACCCCATATCCATTCCTAAAGAATCTACGACGATCCCATAAGTTGCATTTTCTGCTGGCATGAAGCTAGAACCCCAATTCCACAATACTAAGCCCCATAATAAAAAGCCCAAAATAAAATTGACCGTTACCCCACCCAACATGATAATCAACCGCTGCCAAGCTGGCTTGGAGCGAAATTCCCATTCTTGTGGCGGCAATTTCATTTGCTCTCTATCCATACTTTCATCAATCATTCCTGCTATTTTTACATAGCCTCCTAGGGGTAACCAGCCGATGCCATATTCCGTCTCTCCTCTGGTATATTTAAATAAAGAGAAGTAAGGATCAAAGAATAAATAAAACTTCTCAACCCTTGTATTAAACCATTTCGCTGTGAAAAAATGCCCCATTTCATGTAGGACTATTAATATGGACAGGCTTAAAAAAAGTTGTCCTGCCATTACCACGTATGCCATTAGCTGTTATTGTTGAGTTATTGTTACTGCTTATTGTCTGAATCAGGATTTACAGAATCTTAGAATTTGCAGAATTTTCGAGCGCATCATGTACAGTTGTCTGAATCAGAATTTGCAGAATCTTAGAATTTGCAGAATTTTCGAGCGCATCGTGTGCAGCTAATTCTGTAAATTCCAAAATTCCGTAAATTCTGATTCAAACAATTTCCAAAATGCTAGGTGCAGCATGTGCAGCAAATTCTGTAAATTCCACAATTCTGCGAATTCTGATTCAAACAACAAGCATAAAACGCTTTGTCTAACGCTTTGTTTTCTAAAAACGCAAAAGTAGTACCTTTTTAAAGCAAAAGCGGAAATTGATGGATCAATTTCCGCTTTTATGATTCCCGTAACACAGAATTCATTCTGTAATAATGACAGAATGAATTCTGTGTTACAAAAAAATTCGGGCTAGCATACTAGATGCCGCCCGGATTTATCAAGACCATGAATATAAATATCTTTGGGTAGGTAATAAGTAAG
>JALZWC010000530.1 GCA_023300255.1 Saprospiraceae bacterium
GTGGGTACTTATTCTTCTATCTTTGTTGCCACTCCAATTATGGCAGATTTGACGGATGAAATAGCGCCTAAAGAACAGAAGAAGAAAAGCTCTTTTGCTAAGAAAGCAGCTGCAGCTAGATCTTAAATAAATAGAAGTCAGTAGTCAGACCATTTTATTGTCAGAGGTCAGACTTATGACTTTGACTGTTAGATGTACTAAAAAGCCTTCATCACTTTGTGATGAAGGCTTTTTTTTTGGGTGTTGTTATTGAAGTTATTTGAGAATAGACTTGTTATCTGCCTCGACACTTACAACTGATTGCAGATTCCAATGCAAATAAGAGGGACCATTTTCTAATCCACTGACATGAAAATAGGGCTGAGAAGCACACAAACCTTCTATAAAATTTAATTAGAAGTATTATTATTGAATTTTTTTTTAAAAAATATTAATTAAAAATTTTCATAATTCATTTTAAATCAATTATTTAAATTTTTTTAATTTTAAAGACAAAGAGTTTATTATTAAATTAATAAAAAAAAGGACATAAAATTTTGTGAATTCGTTAGATCGTCTTATATTTGTATTGTTCCTTTCGAGGAACACTATAGCGTGTTTAGAAAACTCCATTGAAGCCTGGCTTCAATGGAGATTTTTTTTGTACCTACTTCAATATTTTTACGCTCCTCAATTCTCTACTCCTTTATCTGATGAACTGTATTTATTGCTAAATCAGTATAGTTTTGTGCATTACGACTATTCCAATAAACAACTACTTTATCAATCTTAGTTACCTTACCTAAACCAAAATGTAAGGCTGTCGGTTTTTGCATTCGTTGCCCTCTACCTGCATTAACCTCTTGTGTATAGACCTGCCCATCTGCATATACCTTCACGATAGTGCCAATAGCTAATTTATTCATCGAAGTACGTTCTAGCTCAATAGAAATCCAACTATTATCTGCTGATGCTATATTTTTATATAAACGAAAAGCATTCTCTCCACCTATGGCCACATCTAACTGCCCATCGTTATTATAATCTACATAGCATACATCGTAATTCATATTAACTTGAGCTAGCCCTGAATCATAGGTACTTAATCGAAAAGAATGATCAGATTGTTGTAAATATATTTCAACAAACCGGCAGCCATAGTAAGCCGTCGTTATAATATCCACCAAACCGTCATTATTGATATCACCAAATGCAGCACCAGCATGTGTCTCTTCATATTGAATACCAGATTGGTTCGTTATATCTATTAATCGACCTTGCTCATTTTTGAATAAAGCAGTTCCCCTATGCCCCTCTGATGCAATAAACCAAGGATGTGCTAATTGTGGTAGTAAGAGATCAAAATCTCCGTCATTATCGAAATCATACCAATCTACTCCCGTGCCATGATTAAACACCTTTTTTGCCTGTCCTAAAGGTTTAGGAGCTTTACGTTTTTTAAAGCGTCCATTTCCTTTATTGATATATAACTCATCCTTTTCTAGGAAATAGTTGGTGATATAGAGGTCCGCATCTCCATCTAGATCGATATCCGTGAACTGCACTGCCCTACTCCGTTTATTTTTATTGTGGTTTGGTAAATGGGTCTTTTTATCAGCTACTACACAAGCTTCCTTATTAGGGAAATTATAAGTTCCATTATGTCTTCGGTATAACCGCTTCGTAATATCTTTAAATCCTAATTGTCCATCATTCAATAACAAATAATTAGCTAAGGGAATAGGGTATGTATTAATAAACTGGGTGATAGCTATATCAGGAAATCCATCTTGATCTATATCCGCAATACTATAAGCACTTAGCGCAGGAAAAGGAGGTAAGGATAATTCCTTTGGCGTCAATTGTCCAGTGCCGTCGTTGATATACAAACTACTTTTTTCTTTCCCAAGAAATAAAATATCTAGATCTCCATCATTATCCATATCTATAAAACAGGTACTTTTTACTCGCCTCTTTGCGGTTGCCTGTAAACGTTTTGATATATTAACAAAATGCCCCTCTTCATTTTTATACAAGCGATTGCCCACTAATAAATCTTCCCATCCATCTTGATCTATATCTCCCCATGCTATAGAAGAACTACGAAGATTCGATGGTAATCCTACTTGTTCTGTTATATCCTCTAATAAGGGCATTTCTGATGATATAAAGTGCATTACAATATCCAGTGCCATTGGACTGGCAGCTTTTATCCAGTTCGAACTATCTTGCATCAATAAATAAGCGGGATGATAGTTACCTCCGTCTATAGATTCACAAAATTCAGGTAAGTAAGTAGTATCTTGTCTTGCGCCAAAATTTCCCTCAAAGCCTTTCAGTACGATAAAAAATTGATCGTTATTAATGAATACTTCTTCTGATAACTTTACGGCTATTGTTTCTATACCATCTTCCTTTTTCTCTATAATGATAGGGGCATGAATTTTCTTTTTCAAGAAAGGCAAATAACTCCCTCCTTCATGACCAAATAATTGTAGGGTACAAGTACCTGGCTCACCATCCAAATATAAATTGATTTGCTTTAGCACTCCTGGTCTATCAGGAATGATCCTTGTTATTTGTTGCGGGTACTCGATTGACAAGAGACTTATACAGGTATCCAGATGCTGGTAAGTAGAAAAGGTATCTAGTTGGGCTTGTATGCTTGGTATGTATAGGAAAAGGAAAAATATAATTAACTTACCGATTCGTAAGTGAATGGTCATCGTGTGTTTGTTCACAGTGTGTTTATTTGTTGTTTTGAGCGATCGGTTACACTACTGGACATTCAATTAGAACAGAGAAGCGAGAGTAGAGAATAGAGACAGATTTCGTTTGCAGACAACCAAATTTCGTTGTTTGCAAACGAAACCTATTTTTATTCTCTACTCTCGCTTCTCTGTTCTTTAAAATGTCCAGTAGCTACTCCCACTTTTTTTGCTTTTGATAAAACTCGTTAACCCAAGCTAAAGCCCCTGCTGTGTCTAACCAAATATCTCCAGAATCATTGAGACAGAAGATCGCCTCCTCTACATCTCCAATTCCCATGTATTGAGGTACAGTACCAGGTAATTTTCTTTTGCCAGTTAGAAATTCAATTACGAATTGATTAGCACTATATGCTTTATGTAAGGCCCGATTTGCTTTTAAAGAGCTTCCTTCTTGTTTAAATAAATGTAAGGCATAAGTATATTGCCACAATGCACTCGCCTCCTCTTTAAACGCATTATACAATTCCAAATATTCTTTTTTTCTGTTTAATCCAACCATACAAATGGCTAATTGATATCTTATTCCTTGATTATCATTTGGATTCAATTCTAGCATTTCTTGAAAATGTCTAATACCTTCCTCCTCTTTATTAGTAAGGTATAGACAGTTAGCTAATCCTGCTTTTGCTCTCATAAAAGGTCTTGTCTCATGGGCTGCCCAAAAATGACCCTTTAATTCCTTAAAGCCATTTTCTCCTATAGCTTTTTTACCAGCCTCTACTCCTTTAGAATAGTATTGAAGTATGGTCTCTAAATTAGATTCATTTTCAGCCAAGTACACATAGGCATCCGCATTAGTAGGGTCTAGTTTAATAGCTTCATGCGCCAACTTTCTTCCTTTATTAGGAGGACAATCCTGTGCTTCGATCAATAATTCTTGAGCTTTTTCTATATTAGTTTTGGGCTCCTTTTTTTTAGGGACAATTTCACCGAGCTTCTTACCTACAGTTTGATTTAGAAATGCTTGAAGTTCCTCCTTACTCCCAAAATTTTGCTCTTTAATATGTTTGAATAAGTCGCCAATGCCTTTTTCAAGACCTAATTTATTGATTGGTTTATCTTTCTTTGCCATAATTAATGTGTGTTTTATTGAACGATTTTGTTTACAGTATTTTTTCTAGCTCTTTGAAAAAATGTAAGTAAAATTAAGCATAAAAAATTAAATAAAGAGAACGAATGACATCTTCGAACAATTGTATCTGATGGCGAAAATGTCTATTCCTTACAAGTAGAAAACATTAGGCATAATCATCCTTCCGTTGCACAAATAGCGGTCATTAAACCTGCGGTTAGTTATTAAATTTAAACGGTATATTACTACCTAAAAATGCCATAGAAATATTACCTTTAAGATACAAGCGTCCACCACCTAAATACCAACAATGGCAAATCCAGCTTTTATAGAGTGCATGGACTGGATGTGGCAACGATCGGTACTTGGTTATCTTTGACTACAGGTATAGGCGGTGGCTTAGGCGTTTTTTTAGGAGGTTACTTAGCCGATAAAATGGGCAAGAAGAATATCCGTTGGTATTTGTGGATTCCTTTAATTGCAGGATTACTCAAGTTTATTCCTTCCACAATTTTCATCTTTAGTGACAATACCCAACTCGTCTTAGGCAAAAAGTGAGAATAAATTGGTCGTTTTAAGCTAGTCATTTTTTACTCTAAGATGAAGGAGTGTAAGCTCCTGAACCGCAAAGCGGATGGG
>JALZWC010000531.1 GCA_023300255.1 Saprospiraceae bacterium
CTCTATACCCGCCTGACTATTCATAGACATAAAAGAAGGAAATAAACTTTCTTCCAAACCAACAACGAATACCGATTTAAATTCTAGTCCTTTGGCAGCGTGCGAAGACATGAGTGTTACATAATTGCCAGATTCTTCTTCATCCATATTGGTGTGCAAAGCAATATTCTGGATATAAGTACCAATCGTCTTATCTGTCTGAATCGCCCCTTCAATGACTTCGTCATTTTCAACAAACTCTTTAATACCATCTAGTAAAGACGTGATGTTTTCTAACCTGCCTAAGCCTTCAATTGTTGTATCTGCTTTTAGCTTGGTAATCAATCCGGTCTGTCGAGTAACAAATGTAGCTAGTTCATACGCATCCACGGTAGCTGCTTTTTGTATGAACGTCTCCATCATTAATTTAAAACCCTTTAGCTGTCCTCTTGCCCTTGTTGGTACCTCGACTTTATCCAAGCAATCCCACATGGTTTGATCGGTACTAGACGCTAAGGCACTAATTTTATCGACGGTGGCTTTACCGATTGCTCGCTTGGGATAATTGATAATTCTTTTGAGTGCCTCCTCATCCTTTTGATTAATGGTTAATCGCAGATATCCTAATAAATCTTTTACCTCCTTCCTTTGATAAAAAGAAGTACCACCGAACACTTGATAAGTAATATTATATCGCCTTAGATACTCTTCAAAAACCCTAGACTGCGCATTTGTTCTATATAAAATAGCAATATCGCTATTACTAAAATGATTTCTATTTTTCTGCTCAACGATAGCATCTGCTACTCTTTTGCCTTCTTCTGAATCAGATAATGTTTTAATGACTTTTATTTTATGTCCACTTCCTTTATCCGACCAAATTTTCTTCTTAATCTGTTTTTTATTATAACCAATCGTCGCATTGGCAGCTTGTACAATATGGCTCGTTGATCTATAATTCTGCTCTAATTTAAAAGTCTGTAAAGTCTTATAGTCCTTAGATAAATCTAAGATGTTATCAACAGTTGCTCCACGAAAGGCATAGATACTCTGCGCATCATCCCCTACCACACAAAGGTTTTGTTTACTATTATCGTATAAAGTGAGCTTTTTTAAAATCGCATACTGTAAGTAGTTGGTATCCTGAAACTCATCTACCAAAATATATTTGAATTTCTTACGGTACTTATCTAAAACATCATCAGGATTGAGATGTAGTAAATAATACAATTGAAATAATAAATCATCAAAATCCATCGCGCCTGCCTTCTTACAGCGAATCGTATACTTCTTGTAAATTTCATGAAGATAAGGTCGCTTATTCGCTCGATCTGCCACCATTAATTCCTCCATTTGAGGATAAGCTTTTGGTGTAATCAAATTACTCTTTGCAGAAGATATTCTAGAATAGATCGCATTGACATTATATATATCTGGACTCAAGTTCATATCCTTGATCACCGCTTTCAGCAAACTCTTTGTATCATCCGTATCATAGATCGTAAAATTAGAAGGATAACCAATTTTCTCTGCTTCTACCCTTAATATCTTGGCAAAGGTAGAGTGAAAAGTTCCTGCCCATACTTGATTGGCTCTATCTCCAACTACCTTGGATATCCGCTCTTTCATCTCCCTTGCCGACTTATTAGTAAAGGTCAAGGATAAAATATGCCAAGGCAATACCCCTTGTTCTATTAGGTAGGAAATCCTATAGGTCAATACTCTTGTTTTCCCCGATCCTGGGCCTGCTACAACCAATACGGGGCCATCGGTAGTCGTTACTGCAGCTCGTTGGACATCATTTAATTCTTCTAAATAATTGTGCATATTTTTGTAATCAGTTGTTGATTTTCTTTGCCGTTTTGAGATTAGGAATGATGAGATACTAAAAGTTTTGAAACAATACAAAAACAGAATAGAGAATAAAGAGCAGAGATGTATTTCGTTTAAAAAACAACGGTATTTCGTCTATTTTTAAACGAAATATATCTCTATTCTCTGCTCTCGCTTCTCTATTCTAAATCTGTATCGTTTTTAAGTCTAAAATTACCATTGACCTTTAAATCTTGCAAATTTAAGCATAAAACTAGTTTAAACATGGATATAAGAGCCACCATATTACAAGAACATTCTAAGAAGCAAGCTTTATTGATTGCAGATTACATTGGCAACAACCAAGAGCGCTTTGATCATTTAATGCACTTATTCTTTACGGACGAATATCGGGTCGTCCAACGAGCAGCTTATGCAGTAAGCCATTGTACCGATCAACATATTGAATTGGTCTATCCGCATTTACCTGCTATGGTAGAATATCTAAAAGATCGTAGTGTCCATATCGCCATTAGAAGAAATATTGTTCGAATTTTAGCTCAACTGGAAATACCAGAGAAGGTGATGGGGGATGTAGCAACGCTTTGTTTTGATTTTCTGATAGATCCTAAGGAGGCGGTAGCGGTGAAAATATATTCGATGGAAGTTTTGTACCACTTGACTTTAAAAGAACCAGACTTAAAGAATGAATTGATATTAGTGATTGAAGAGAATATGGTTTATGGTTCGGCTGGAGTGCGATCTAGAGGCAGAAAGGTATTGAAGAGGTTGGAAGCTTGAGGTTTGGCGAGAGTTATGGAATAAATTCCGTGTTACGGTAGGGCCAAAAAAAAAGCCGTACATCCCTGTACGGCTTTTTTACAACAAATTATAATCCCATGAACATATCCAAAATTAATTCTTTAGTTCGTATATATATT
>JALZWC010000532.1 GCA_023300255.1 Saprospiraceae bacterium
CATAGCGTAGAGCCTATGTGCCTATGCGTTTAGAAAAAGTAGTTTAATTTTGTCCTAGCACTTACTTAGATCTTTTTAACTACTACTACAACTCACACCCACCCTCAAAACCAGTCGCATCAAAGTTACTTTCTAAATATCCTTTATTATCTCCCTGTATTGCTTCCACGATCAGCACGTTATTCACACCATTTCTAATTGGACTACAGTATTCTAATAAATAATAACTATTTGCTTCTGCTTGAACAAAAAAAGCAATGTCCTGAAAAGTAGCCGACAATTGATTGACATTACTAATATTAACAAAACGGTCTCTTCCAAATTTTTCTAAATCACTCTTATTGATTTCTGCTCCTAATCCAACAGTAAAAAAGCTAATAGCAGAATTACTTTCATTCACTGCGTCGTAAGCATTTTGTTTAGAAACTCGATTTGCTCGATCCTTACCATCTGTAAACAAAACAATAGAAACTCCTGAAACCCCAGAGTTATCCTCTAATATGCTATTTGCCTTTTGTGCAATAGAAGTCACTGCACCATATAAGTTAGTAGAATTATCTTTACTTAAATCTGTTTTGATTTTATCTATACTTTCTAGTATGGATTCTTTATTAAAGGTAGGCGCTATTAATTCATGCAACTCAGCCGCTCCATCAAACCACAAAACCCCTATTTTATTGAGAGAAGTTTCTGTTGGGTCAATTTCATTTACAAGCGCCCGGGTAGCTTCTTTGAGTTCTTCTTGAAATGTTATTACACTACCACTCAAATCTAATAATATTAAAGTGTGCTGTATAAAAGATCGCTGTTCGCTTTGGACAGAACGGAGCGCCTCGAACTCAGAAATTGGTTGTAAACAAGAATTATTTTGGGTTTGTTCGTAAATATTAAAATTCTCTGTTGTTAAGCCTGCTATAGGTTGGCCATCTTTATCATCTAATTTAAATCGAATAGAAATTTTGGATGGCGCACTTGTTTCTGCTTCTGATAATTGAGTAAAAATAAGCTTTCCATCCGTACGCCTCCAACAGTCTTCTGATTCTGTCTCGATTGACATATCTTCGCCTTTATCCCCACAAGCAAATAGAATAGCTAAAGGGAGAATTAGCGCCATATAAGAGAATAGTTTCATAGTGTGTATTTTTAAAACCATACAGGTTTTATAGTGTGTGTTATTGAAAATCAGGTAAGCTTAAAGCTCGGTTATATCTTACATATAAGTAATACATAAATCAAACCAAAGAGTAGAGTCTTTTCGGATTATTATAAATAAGGAATTTGGCAGGAGTTTTTTTTCATTCTGACGTCGTGGGTGCTTGTTTTTTTATCAGATTTCTTTTTTGATTTGCTCAACGAATTCAACCGAAACTTGGGCTACTTCTGAAATTTGTTGATTTGACATGTTACCTAACTTTAATAAATTGATTATGAATTCTCGGACCTTTTCATCAACGACTTCTCGAACCTTGTTCCCAACGATTTCTTGGACCTTTTCTTCAACTATTTCTCGAACCTTTTCCTCAACTATTTTTTCTGCTCTTAAATTGGATTCAAACTCAATAGTTTCTGCAATACTTGCCCTATCAGAAAGCACCTCTACAAATCTTTGATATTCTCTACGTTCACCATCAGACATATTTGCCCGTTTCAAAACTTTATCCGCCTCTTTGATTCCTTTTGCAGAAAACTCTTGTTTGATTTCGCTATTCTTTAAAAAGTAAATCCATTCATCTAAAGTGTTTTTTGCATTATCATCAAATTTATTCACCTTGATTAAGTAGATTTCAGGATAAACTTCTTCCACCTTTTCTTTCTTGAACAATTTTTTTTGGGCTGCTGTCAATTCAAGGAGCTTATTATCATGGATACCTTTAAAATTGGTTGTTCCTCGATAAATATAATCCTCTCCTTGTCCTAATTCAAAATAAACGATATTTACAGAGATTACTTTCTTTACTTTTGAGTAAGTATCCCCCTCTTTCATGTGCTCCGTTATTGCTTTTGAGATTCCGTAAAGAATCCTTAAAAAATAATCGAGCGCATAAGAATTTTGAATTTCAATTATTATCAGGTCTTCATTTTTGTCTTTGACTAAAATATCAACTCGATTGTATTTATCTTCTTCTGTCTCTTGATTACTTTCACTTTCAATAATTTCCAAAATTTGAATATCCTCTTTGAGCAATTCACTTAAAAAACCTTCTAATATTCCAAAATTTGCTTTCTGTCTTAGCAGGCGTTTTATCGCCCAATCGAAACGAATATGTTTTTTATATTGCATTTTCTCTACTTTTTTATAAAAATACGAAAAGACTACCATTTTATTCTTTAAAATACCTTAATAGACTTCTATTCACTGATCAAAAGTTTACTAAATTTACAGCAAACTATCTACTAGAATGTATAACAACACTTCCTTATTATTACACTCCGACGACTTTAAACCCAATACAATCAATTGGAAGAGTCCATCTAACTTAGCTATCGTAAAGTATTGGGGGAAACATGGGGTGCAATTGCCTCAAAATCCTTCTATCAGCATTACCTTACAAAACGCTTTCACGCAAACTGTACTAAGTTATAAACCAAAAGAATCAAAAGAAGAAGGCATTTCCCTAGAATTCCTTTTCCATGACGAACCTAACGAAGCATTTAAAGGGAAAGTGCATGCTTTTTTAGAAAGTTTATTGCCTGTATTTCCGTTTTTGAATCAGCTCGATTTAACGATCAACTCTTATAATTCTTTTCCTCATTCCGCAGGTATTGCCTCTTCTGCATCAAGTATGAGTGCATTAGCTTTATGCCTTTGTTCTTTGGAAGATGAATTATTTAAGACCTTACAGGAGGATACTGCTTTTGATCAGAAGGTGTCCTATATCGCCCGTTTAGGTTCTGGTAGCGCTTGTAGATCTGTCTATCCTAAAATGGCACTCTGGGGAGAGACGGAAGGTTTAGCAGAGGCTTCCAATTTATATGCGATTCCACAAGCGGATGCGATCCATGAAGTATTTCATGATTTTCACGATGATATTTTAATTGCTAGTAAAGCAGAAAAGAGTGTCTCTAGCAGAGCAGGTCATGCATTGATGGAAGGAAATATCTATGCTGCACCAAGGTTTCAGCAGGCTAAGGATCGTTTGGCTAGACTAAGAATTGCATTGAAGGAAGGAGATGTGGATACCTTTGGAACGATCGCTGAAAATGAAGCATTGACTTTGCATGCTTTAATGATGACTTCCGACCCTTCCTATATACTAATGCAAGCTAGTACTTTACAGATGATTGAAAAGCTAAGAAATTATCGAAAAGATACAGGGAATCCTATTTACTTTAGTTTGGATGCAGGGCCCAATTTACATGTACTTTATCCAGAACGAATTATCCACGAAGTGCGTCCGTTTATAGAAGGAGAGTTAGTGCCTTTATGTGAAGAAGAAGCATGGATTTCTGATTGGGTCGGTGATGGGCCTGAGCAAGTTTAGGAATAAAATCTGTTTTGGATACGTATCATTAACGAAATATTCAATCGCAGACGTCCCCCCCTCTTTTTAAGAGGGGGTCGGGGGGAGTTCTAGCTTGTATGCTAAATAATAACTAAAATTCCTTATTCAAAAACATGATTTATTTCGCTTCTGATTTTCATTTAGGGGTAAACGCCGATAGGACCAGTCAAGAAAGAGAACGACAATTAGTTCGTTGGCTTGATCTGATTAAAAAAGATGCAGAGGCGATTTATTTGGTAGGCGATCTATTTTTTTGGTTTGAATATAAAAGAGCTATTCCAAAAGGATATGTACGTTTTTTGGGAAAACTCGCAGAGATCAGTGATAGTGGTATCCCCGTTTATTTTTTTACGGGTAATCATGATATGTGGATGTTCAATTATTTCGAAGAAGAGTTAGGCATCAAAACATACAGACAACCTATTGTTACAGAGATAAAAGGCAAGACCTTTTTTATTGGACATGGAGATGGGAAAGGACCGAATGATTATGGTTATAAGCGGTTGAAAAAAGTATTTGCTAGTCCTATCTGTCAGTGGTTATTTGAAAGGCTCCATCCTAATTTTGGAATTTGGTTGGCAGAAAAATGGATTGCCAAGAGTAAAGGAAAGCAACCAGTACCTCCAACGTTCAGAACAATTGAACAAGAATGGATTTATCAATATGCTAATAAAAAGTCTACCCAGGTTCCTGCGGACTATTTTATATTTGGACATCGTCATCTGCCTATTGATGCTGTATTAGAAAATGGAAATAGCCGGTATATCAATTTAGGAGATTGGCTATTTCACAATTCTTATGTAGCATTTGATGGGACGACTATAAAGCATTGTTTTTTTGAAAGTGAACGAGAAGTTGTATATGGAAAATGAAAAAGCACAGAGACACTAATGCACAGCGTTTCTTATTCGCTATGTCCCATTACCTCCGTGTTCTTTATTGAATTTTACTGACTATAACGGATTAAAGTGAAAGCAATATATTTCACGCCAAAAGCGCAAAAACACGCAGAAAAAGTCGTGCTATTCTGCGTTTTTCAACGGCTTCTGCGTGAAAAAACAGGTAACAACGCAAAACGTTATAATCAAGAATTTCACACAAAAAACTACCTTATGAAATTGACTAAATTATTTATTGGAGGTCTATTATTATTGTTATTAGGGTCTTGTAAAAGTACCGATTGCGGTTGCCCTATGGCAAGTAAAACTACCACACCTGCACAAAAAAAAATAGCCCACAGCAGTAATACTATGGACTATTTTTTAAGCGAATCTGATTTTAGATCTACTTTTAATTCAACCGAATTTCATCATCATTCCGATCAAAAAACTTGTACTGATTAACAGCAAAGTCATCATTAGAAGATATTTTGATCCACTTATAATACTGACGGTACCACAGTACTACCTGACTCTTCAACAAGCCTTGCTTTAAATAAGCAGCAATATAAGGATGGACTGTTAAAAATATTTTTGACTTAGGTCTAGATCTAATAATAAATTCTAGATCCCGATTAATATCGTCTGTCAATAAAATCGTTGCATTCACCTTTCCCGTACCATTACAGCTTGGGCATATTTCTGCCGTATTAATCTTTACTTCTGGTCGTACTCTTTGACGAGTAATCTGCATTAAGCCAAATTTCGATAAAGGCAATATCGTATGTTGAGCTCTATCTTTACGCATCGCTGAACGCATCGTTGACAATAGTTGTTTTCGATGTTCTGCATTTCTCATATCGATATAGTCAATTATAATCAACCCACCAATATCTCTTAAGCGCATTTGCCTTGCAATCTCCTCTGCTGCTTCCAGATTCACTCGTAGAACCGCCTCTTCTTGACTCGTCCTTGGTGTTTTTGGTCCACTATTGACATCAATGACATGCATGGCTTCTGTGTGCTCAATAACCAAGTAAGCACCACTATTCATCGTAGCAGTTTTCCCAAAAGAGGATTTAATCTGCCGTGTAACGCCGTGTACATCAAAAATACCTTTGCCTCCACTATGAAGATTAACAATCTTCACCTTCTCAGGCGCGAAAGACTTCATGTAGGTTTTAATATTCGCAAAAAGCTCTCTATCGTTAACAACGATTTTGTTAAAAGAATCACTCAAAACATCTCTTAGAATACTCGATGCTTTATCCAGTTCACTCAACAACTTTACGGGAGCTGTTCCTTTTTCCATTTCGTAAAAAATGTCTTCCCACTTCTTTACCATTAGGTTTAACTCCTCATGCAAATCGGACACACTTTTACCCTCTGCAGCTGTTCTAATAATTAAACCAAAATTCTTAGGCTTAATACTTTCTGCAAGTCGTTGTAGTCTGATTCGTTCCTCCGAATTAGATACTTTTTTAGAAACAGCTACCACATTAGAAAAAGGAGTCATCACAAGAAATCGACCAGGAATAGTGATTTCACAACTTAGCCTTGGCCCTTTAGTTGAGATTGGCTCCTTAAGAATTTGTACTAGTATAACCTGTCGCTTTCTTAAAACTTGATCAATCTTACCAGTTTTAATAATCTCTGGTTCGAAAGTAAAGTTATCCAGCATCGGGGAGGATAAAGAATTAGAGGTAGCTCCATCTGTATATTTAATAAGAGAGGTGAGCTTGGGACCTAAGTCTGTATAATGCAAAAAAGCATCTTTCTTGTGGCCTATATCCACAAAAGCGGCATTTAGTCCAGGCATCAATTTTCGTACTCTGCCTAGAAAAATGTCTCCAACTGTAAAATTATTATTCGTTTTCTGAAAATGTAATTCTACTAGCTTTGAGTTCTCCAAAAGGGCAATTTCTACCTCTTTCGCAGTACCATTAATTATTAAGTCTTTTTCCACAGTACATGTAATTTTACTGTACTTGGCATCTATTTGATTCTACTTAGTACTTATGCCTATATATATAATATGAGCTAATAGCGTACTGTTACTTTTTACAAAAGAACAAGTTTTGCTAAATAAGGGAATACTATTTTATTCCTTAGTAGTAGGGCAAAATAATTTTCAGTATTAGTTTAAATTAAAAGAAACCTCCTTATTGGTAAGTTAATTGTTACTTTAAATCAATTCGCTAAATTATATTTTGTGCCCCTAATTGTTGAATTGGAACTTGGAAAGAACAGAAATCTGATTTAAAAAAATCACACGAGACTTCTTTTATAAAATGAGTGTCCTCTTGAATAGAATATAAGAGACAAACTGGGAGTTTGGAAGTTGTTTAGTCGGGTAGTAGGATTATATATTTTCCCACAAAGGTAGGGTCCTCCTAAAGTGTTGTGGTGTGATTATAGTTAACGATTAATATATTTTCTGTAAATATATTCAATACAATATCACTAATCTTAATGCAAGATCAACAAAATCTATAGGAGTAATGGTTTTTTTTCACATCAATTATTACTCCAAGTTCTTATAACGACAATAGTCAAAATTATACTGATCGCAATCAGAATAACCTCTTTTTCTAGAAGCAAAATGAAAGGTTATTAAAAACAGATTCGTCCTCTAGCATAGTAGCTAGACGACGATTCTATTTTTATTTCCTTCAAATTCTGATTTGTAAAAAATCAGATAGATACCAAATAAGGATTTATATTTTTATCGGTTCTTCTTCTTATGTCTGTTTTTACGAAGGCGCTTTTTACGCTTATGTGTCGCAATCTTATGTCTTTTTCTTTTTTTACCGCAAGGCATATTTTAAAACTTTAGTATATTAAATAAATTTTGGAATATTTTTTTTCCAAAACAAAAATTGTCATCTTTTTATCGCAGTCCATACCAACAATTATTTACATTGTTTTCGATAAGAAGCTGCTTGGACCATATCTCCTAAGCCTTCATATGCTTTTGATAAAAGGCAATAAGCAGATGTGTTTTCAGGGGCAATCTTGATGACTTTTGTCAATCTTTCAATTGATTTTTCATACTGGCCTGTCTGAAGTCCTAATCTACCCAAATTAAATAACACTAGTGGATCATCTGGATATTGCTTATCATAATCTAGCAACATCAGAATTCCTTTCATCACATTCTCTTGAGGAGGTCGTTCTACATAACACAACGCTAAATTTACTTTCGACTGCATATCCTTAGGATCTAAAGATATAGCATTTTCAAAAGCAGAAACAGCTTTGTCCATTGAATAATCTTTTACCTTTTCCTCAAACTTTCCTTTGAAAGTTGCGGCAAAAGAAGTTCCTGTAATAGACCACGCATTCACTGTATTATCAATTAAAGCGATTTGTTCTGCGTAAAATCCTGCAATATGAGGTTGTCCATATTCGTACCACTTACCAGAGAGTTGTTTAAACAACTCTACTTTCAAACTATCCGAAGAAGCAGTTTCAATTTCTTTTTCCAAAGCTATTAATAACGCTGCTTGATTAGGGGAAAGTGTACTTTGAACATCTCGAATTAAATTCGAAATATCTGTATTTTGAGTAGATAAAGCTCTATTTCTTTCAATAGAGTTGAACTCTTTAGGTTTAGTATTAAGTCCGAAGTACAAGAGACTGAAAAGCCCCAAGCCCATCATTATTAAAATGGATTGTAGCTTTGGCATTATTCTTAACTTTTTTCAGAAATAGTGCGCAAATTTACAAAAAATATACTGAATTAGCTACCTACTATACGTTTAATTAGTAAAAAAACAGTTCACTTAAGCTCTTTTTTACATGCGTCCACTCTCATCTGATGATGAATCTGGTAAAGCAGATACATTCCCCTTTACATGCTCGACAAAAACTTTAGCAGGCTTAAATGCAGGAATATAGTGTTCTGGTATCTCTATAGCAACATTCTTTTTAATGTGTCGTCCTATCTTTCTAGCTCTTTTCTTCACGACAAAAGAACCAAATCCTCTGATGTACACATTTTCACCTTCAGATAAAGACATTTTCACCTCTTTAAAGAAAGATTCCAAAGCGACCAATACATCCACTTTCGCAATTCCTGTTTTTTCTGAAATGGCAGCTACTAAATCTGCTTTTCTCATATTATGGACTGGTTTATAATAAGTTATAAATATTAATATACTTCATTAGAAAGCGGCAAATTTCGTTTAAATTTTCTTTAGTTGAAAGAAAATCTAATTTTTTTTTACCTAAAAAAGGAAATCAATTACTAGAATTAGGTTTTATTGCAGTTTGATTATCAAGTTTTTATAAGTTTATAAAATCTTTCTTTATTAAAAACAACCTTCTTTCTAGTTTAAATTATTAGATTCCCAATAATTTCCATACGGAGCATTTTACTCCTTGTTACTTTTTATATCATTGCTTTACTTAACTTTGTAGATTATAGTTAGTTTTTTGAGTAAATAAAGATTATATATGCTATTTTATCTTTATTTGTAAAAAAGAACGAAATAGCTTTTATCGCCTAGTAATTTTCTAACATATAGGCTCGTTCGCCGTTTATCGTACTTAATCAACAAATTTTAAATACTCCAAAAAATAATATTCTATATGCTTTTATCTATGACAGGCTTTGGTCGGGCAACTGCTTCTTTTGAAGAAAAAGACATTTCAGTTGAGGTTCGATCTTTAAATAGCAAATTCACGGACGTTCGTATTAAAATTCCTCAAAACTACCGAGAGAAAGAGCCTGTTCTAAGAAAAATATTAGGTGATAAGATCAAAAGAGGCAAAATAGAATTGAATCTGGATATCACTTCTCCTGATGGAGATGAGTCTTTTGCATTAAACGCAACGCTTCTAAAAAAATACTATCGAGAATTAACTGCGATTGCAGAGGAACTAAATATGCCTAAAAGCGATTTATTACCTGCGATACTAAGGTTACCAAATGTTGTTGCTACTTCTGGAAAGGAGATTAACGAAGAAGAATGGAATGTTATCCAAGAAGTATTACATAAAGCACTAGAGAATTTTACAAGTTTCAGAAAGGAAGAAGGTAAAGTGTTAGAAACAGATTTAATATTGCGAATCAACAATATCCAAAAATACCTAACAGCTATTCCTCCATTTGAAGAAGAGCGGGTTGTAAAATTAAGAGCCAAGCTTTTAAAGAATTTAGAAGAAAATTTTAGTAAGGATCGAGTTGATCAAAATCGCTACGAGCAAGAAGTTATCTATTATTTAGAAAAAATAGATATTACAGAGGAAAAAGTGCGCTTGGGCCAGCATTGCAAATACTTTTTAGAGCAACTCGAAGAAAAGGCTGCAAGTAAAGGCAGAAAACTAAGTTTTATTAGCCAAGAAATAGGTAGAGAAATTAATACTTTAGGAGCGAAGGCTTACTCTTCGGATATTCAGAAATTAGTCGTCAAAATGAAAGACGATTTAGAGAAGGTAAAAGAACAAATCGCTAACTCTGTTTAAGAAGTCAGATCGCTACGCTGTCAGTGGTCAGATCGCTACGCTGTCAGATGCTAGAGCTGGTCAACACCATAAGTCTGACTTCTGACAATGAAATGGTCTGACTTCTGACCTCTCAGACTGACCTCTAAAAAAAGTATTCAGCTAATGGGAAAGATGATAATTATGACCGCTCCTTCTGGAGCCGGGAAAACCACAATTGTAAAGCATTTATTAGAAAAAATGGACCGTTTGTCTTTTTCTGTTTCTGCCACTACTAGAGCACCTAGAAAAGGAGAGGTCGATGGTAAGGATTATTATTTCTTATCAGAAAAAAAATTCCGGAAAAAAATAGAAAAAGGTGCCTTTGCCGAATGGGAAGAAGTTTACCCTGGCAAATATTATGGTACGCTAAAAAAAGAGATAAAGCGAGTTTGGAAAGAAGGAAAGGATATCGTGTTTGATATTGAAGTTAAAGGTGCCACCAATATTAAAAGGATTTATGAAGATAAAGCACTAGCTATTTTCATAAAACCTCCTTCAATAGAAGAGTTATTGAATAGGCTACAAAAAAGGGATACAGAAAGCACTAGTAGTATTAAAGAAAGAATTAATAGGGCCAAGGAAGAAATGACTTATCAAAACAATTTCGATGTAATATTAATCAACGATGTACTCCCTATCGCATTAATCGAAGCAGCAGAGATTGTTCAAAATTTTCTTACCCAAGCAGCAGCGACGAAAGTTGCAAAAGAGACAAAAAAGAAGAAAGATAAAAAGAAGAGGAAAGGGAAGAAAAAAGAGGGAAAATCAGTAAAAAAGAAGTCTAAAAAAAAAGATTAAAAAGATAAAAGATTCTACCGATATTAATTGGTAATCAAAACAAGAATAAACCATGCAACCTAAACAGCTTGTCACACAAGGAATTCAAGTGAGCGTTTTACAAGAATACAAAGAACACCTTTCTACTCCTGAAACAAGTAAATTCATTTATGCTTACCACATCACTATAGAAAATGTGGGCGAATCAACCATGCAGCTACTACGTAGACATTGGTTCATACAAGATTCCTTAGGGCCTATTAGAGAAGTCGAAGGGCCAGGAGTAGTAGGACAAACACCTATTCTAAAACCAGGAGACAAATTCAATTATGATTCTTGGACAGAAATGGAAACCACCATTGGCAGGATGTATGGTTTTTTTACTTTCCAAAAAGATCCTAGCAATGAATTGGTGGAAGTAGCCATCCCTTCATTTGAATTAGTCACTTCCTTTAAATCAAATTAAATTTGCAAGAAGGTATAGTCATTAGATCCACTGGTAGTTGGTACTTAGTTAGAACAAAAGATGGAACAATTTATAAGAGCCGAATCATTGGTAAATTTAGATTAAATGGTAAAAAATTAACGAATCCTGTAGCAGTTGGGGATCAAGTAATGATA
Source organism: Saprospiraceae bacterium (assembly GCA_023300255.1). Classification (GTDB taxonomy): domain Bacteria; phylum Bacteroidota; class Bacteroidia; order Chitinophagales; family Saprospiraceae; genus JAFMDF01. Next base: position 11,270 of record JALZWC010000532.1, read on the forward strand.
GCCGCAGAAAAGGATGATACTGCCCAAATAAAAAAAATTCTTCCTCGTCAAAATTACGTCGTTCGACAGTCGCCTCGAAAAAAACATTTCCTACATCTTATCGCTAGTAATATAGATCAAGCTATTCTTTTTATTACTGTCGCTCAACCTAAACTCAAACAAGGATTTATTGATCGGTTTCTATTAATGATGGAACCTCATAATATTCCGACGGCTATTGTCTTTAATAAAGCAGATGTCTATGATGAGGAAGATATGCGAATTTATGAGGTCATGGAATATATTTATGAAGCGATTGGCTATAAAGTGTTATTGACTTCAGCGGAAACAGGTCAAGGTATGGAAGAGTTAAAAAACCTGTTAAAAGATAAAATCACTTTACTAAGTGGACAATCGGGTGTTGGCAAATCTACCGCCTTAAACGCCTTGCAACCAGAGCTTGATCTAAAGACAGGAGAAATTTCTGATTATAGTGGAAAAGGACAGCATACTACGACTTTTGCGGAAATGCATCCACTAGATTTTGGAGGCGATGTAATAGATACCCCTGGTATCAAAACATTAGCTTTTACGAATCTAGAGCCGATGGATGTAGCACACAATTTTCGAGAATTCTTTTTAGCATCCAAAGATTGTAAATTCCACGATTGCTCCCACCGTAATGAACCGAAATGCGCTGTTAAAGAGGGTATTGAAGGAGGTACTATCAGTGAATTGCGTTACTTAAATTATATACAAATTTTAGAAGAGATAGAAGATCAGAACTATTGGGAACGGCATACTGATTTTTAAAGCAGAAGTCAGACCATTTCATTGTCAGAGGTCAGATCGCTGCGCTGTCAGATGCTAGACTAAAAATGGGATGAAACTTGAAGAAAATTGGCACGCAGAAGCCGCAGAATACCGCAGAAAAAATATTTAATTCTGTGCTTTCTGCGCTTTCTGCGTGATACGTAACTTTTCGGTAATTTATCCTATCCCTATTCTCTACTATCGCCTCTCTATTCTTTAAAAAAGCACCTACCCAAACGCATCCAACTCCACCACCAA
>JALZWC010000533.1 GCA_023300255.1 Saprospiraceae bacterium
CTTGCAAATGATGCATCAATTCATTTTTAAACAACTTCAATATTTGAAACCATAAAAAAAACGAAATATAGTCTATTTTAAACGAAAACTATCTCTATTCTCTGCTCTCGTTTCTCTATTCTGAAACATAAATATATGAATCAACTATTCAAAGAATTTAATTCCGTTAGCAAAAAGGAATGGCTAGCTAAAGTGGAGAAAGATTTAAAAGGCAAGCCGATTGATGCTTTTAATTGGGAACCGATAGAAGGTATTCCATTGACCCCTTTCGCTCATGCAGACGACCACAAGGAATCCTATATTCCGCTTGTGGGAAAACAACAGACTAATAGTTGGGAAATTGGTATAAAAATCAAGGTCGGACAAATAAAGTTAGCGAATCAAGAAGCTTTATCTGCATTAGAAAATGGTGCAACGGCTATTTGTTTTGATCTTAAAAAAAGCCCCACAGAAGAAGAATTAAAAATCTTATTTAAAGGGATTCAATTAGAATGGATTTCTACCCACTTTAATTTTAATCAACCCGCTTGGAAACGATTTGTAGGGTATTTTGTGGAGTATCTTTCTTCCAAAAAATATGATGTAAATAAAGTAGCTTGTTCTTTCACTTTAAAAGGGAATCCACTTCACAATGCAGAAGATATAGCCATTTTAGCCAACTATAAAGAAGAATTGCCTGCTGCTCGATTTTTGACAATCAATGCATTAAGTAATTATACAGGTCTTCCAGGAACGGTTACGGAGATAGCACAATTACTCCAAGCAGGAAATGAACAATTAGTGGCTTTGAACAAAGCGGGCTTAGCCTTAAAAGAATTTCAATCTACGATACAATTTGCCATTACGTTTGGAGATAGTTACTTCCTAAACATTGCAAAAATTAGAGCGATAAAAATTCTATGGCAACAAATCTTACAAGCTTGGAATAAAGATTTGACGGCTAAGGCAATCATAGAAGTACATCTTTCTAAAGCTACTCAAACAGACGATGAAAACTATAATAAAATTAGAGCGACTTCTCAAGCTATGGCTGCTGTCATAGGTGGTGCAAAGCGCTTATATATTTATCCTGCTGATGCTTTTAAAAATGGAGAAGGATCACCTTTTGAACAACGAATTGCCATGAATATTCAGCAGTTACTTCAATTAGAAAGTTATATGGATCGAGTAATTGATCCTGCTGCTGGAAGTTATTATATAGAAGAATTGACGGATAAATTGGCTGCCGCTGTTTGGGAGCAATTCCAGAAGTCAGATGTCAGATCGTAAACTGTCAGGTGTCAGACTTACGATGTTGAACTAGATGGCAAACAGAGTCATTTTGTTAGAAATAATGGATCGTCGAAGTTTATAACTTCGATGAAGTATGATCATCATATAGCATCGAGGTTACAAACCTCGACGATCCTTGATTAAAATATTACAATGAAAAAAATACTAATAGCAAATAGAGGAGAAATAGCACTAAGAGTGATGCGAACAGCTAAGAAGATGGGCATTAAAACAGTAGCCGTATATTCAGAAGCAGATCGACACTCTCCACATGTACGTTTTGCAGATGAGGCCATTCTACTAGGCCCTGCACCATCTAACCAATCTTACTTGGTAATGGATAAGATAATCGCAGCTGCAAAAAAAACAGGCGCAGAAGGTATTCACCCTGGCTATGGCTTTTTAAGTGAGAATGCAATATTTGCGCAAATGGTAGAAGATGCTGGTATTTCTTTTATTGGCCCTCGTCCACATGCGATCCGAGTGATGGGTAGCAAATTGGCAGCTAAAGAGGCCGTGAGGGAGTATAAGATTCCGATGGTGCCTGGAATAGAAGAAGCGATAACTGATGTGGCATTAGCGAAAAAAATTGCACAAAAAATAGGCTTTCCCATTTTAATTAAAGCCTCTGCTGGTGGTGGTGGAAAAGGAATGCGGGTCGTAGAAAATTTAGAAGAACTACCACAACAAATGGAACGGGCCATCAGCGAAGCAATATCTGCTTTTGGAGATGGATCTGTCTTTATTGAAAAGTATGTCACCTCTCCACGACACATTGAGATTCAGGTGATAGCAGACACACATGGGAATGTAGTACACTTATTTGAACGAGAGTGTAGTATACAACGAAGACATCAAAAAGTAGTAGAGGAAGCACCGTCGGTAGTACTAGATCCTGCTTTAAGAAAAGCGATGGGAGAAGCTGCCGTCAAAGTAGCTAAGGCCTGCGATTATGTAGGCGCAGGAACGGTAGAATTTTTGTTAGATGATCAGAAAAATTTCTATTTCTTGGAAATGAATACTCGTTTGCAAGTCGAGCATCCTGTAACAGAATTAATAACAGGTATTGATTTGGTGGAGCAGCAAATTAAAATTGCAAGAGGGGAAAAACTAGCTTTTAATCAAGAGGACTTAACTATTAAAGGACATGCATTAGAGTTACGAGTATATGCCGAGGATCCTTTGAATAATTTTCTGCCAAGTGTAGGAAATTTGGAAGTGTATCAGCAACCTACAGGAGAAGGAATTCGGGTAGATGATGGCTTTGAGCAAGGAATGGATATTCCAATTTATTATGACCCTATGATTTCTAAGTTGATTACCTATGGACCAACTAGAGCTGCTGCAATCCAACGAATGGTGGAGGCTATAAAAGATTATAAAATTGAAGGGGTCGCCACTACCCTAACCTTTGGTAAATTTGTCTGTGAGCACGAAGCCTTTATCTCTGGAGATTTTGATACTCATTTTGTGAAAGATTATTATTCTCCCGAAAAATTAGAAGCTTATAGATCGGAGGAAATTAATTTGGTAGCTGCTTTAGGTTTAAAATTATACTTGGAAAACAAGGAACAATTGCAGGTACCTAATACAACTAATTCTAGTTGGCACAAATCTCGGATATAGATTGTTTTTAACTATATAGTATTGGCTGTCGCCAATAAAAAATTGAACGCAGCGACGCTGAGATGCAGAGTCAGATGCATCACAGAATAAACCTAACTCTGCATCTCTGCGCCTCTGCGTTCAAAAACAACATTGGCTTTAGCCAATGCCAAAAAATTACATTTTAGCTCAGCGACTCTGTTTTCAATATTGGCTGTCGCCAATAAAAAAATTGAACGCAGAGACGCTGAGATGCAGAGTCAGACCCATCCCAGAAGAAACCTAACTCTGCATCTCTGCGCCTCTGCGTTCAAAAAACATTGGCTTTAGCCAATGCCAAAAAAGCACATTTTAGCTCAGCGACTCTGTATTCAATATTGGCTATCGCCAATAAAAAAATTGAACGCAGAGACGCTGAGATGCAGAGTCAAATGCATCACAGAATAAATCTAACTCTGCATCTCTGCGCCTCTGCGTTCAAAAAAAATACATTGGCTTTAGCCAATATCAAAAATTACATTTTAACTCAGCGATTCTGAACAGTATAATTTTAATGAAACAACCAGATTTTAAAAATATACCCTATAAGCGGACTACTAAAAAGCGAAAATTTGATAAAGAGACGCCTACTTGGAACAGTCCAGAGGGAATTGAGATACCAGCTATAGTAGATGCCACGACAATCAAAGATGCGGAGCACCTTAACTTTGTAGCAGGTATAGCACCTAATCTCAGAGGGCCATACAGTTCTATGTATGCTGGGCGTCCGTGGACGATTCGTCAATACGCAGGTTTTTCTACTGCTCAAAAGAGTAATGAATTTTATAGAAGAAATTTAGCTCAAGGTCAAAAAGGCTTATCGGTTGCTTTCGATTTAGCGACCCATAGAGGCTATGATTCGGATCATCCACGGGTGACTGGTGATGTAGGAATGGCAGGTGTAGCAATTGATACCGTAGAAGACATGAAAGTCTTATTTGATCAAATTCCGCTAGATAAAATGTCCGTCTCCATGACCATGAATGGAGCAGTAATTCCGATTATGGCTTTTTTCATAGTAGCTGCGGAAGAGCAAGGAGTCGATCAATCTAAATTAAGTGGAACGATACAAAACGATATCTTGAAAGAGTTCATGGTGCGGAATACCTATATTTATCCACCGCAACCATCTATGAGAATTATTGGGGATATTTTTGAATACACTTCCAAATACACGCCTAAATTTAATTCTATCAGTATCAGTGGCTACCACATGCATGAGGCAGGAGCTTCAGCTGATATTGAATTGGCCTATACCCTAGCGGACGGCTTAGAGTATATCCGAACTGGATTAAAAGCTGGTTTAAAGATTGATGACTTTGCACCTCGTTTATCCTTTTTTTGGGGTATTGGAATGAACCACTTTATGGAGATCGCCAAGATGCGTGCCGCAAGAATGTTATGGGCAAAAATTGTCAATCAATTCAACCCTACTAATCCAAAATCTCTTTCGCTTCGGACACATTGCCAAACCTCTGGTTGGAGTTTAACTGCTCAAGATCCTTATAACAACGTGGCTCGAACGACTATTGAGGCGATGGCAGCTATATTCGGTGGCACCCAATCTTTGCATACCAATTCCTTGGATGAAGCGATTGCTTTGCCAACTGATTTTTCCGCAAAAATTGCGAGGGATACTCAAAAATATTTACAACAAGAAACAGATATTACTAAAGTCGTTGACCCTTGGGGCGGCTCTTATTATGTAGAATATCTTACTAAAGAAATTGCAGAAAAGGCTTGGGCATTGATCGAAGAAGTAGAAGAGTTAGGAGGAATGGCGAAGGCTATTGAAAATGGTTTGCCTAAGTTAAGAATTGAAGAAGCGGCGGCTAGAAAGCAGGCGCGTATTGATAGCGGCGTCGATAAAATCATTGGCGTAAATATGTTTAAGGTATCAGAAGAACAACAAATCGACACCTTAGAAATAGATAATACGGCAGTAAGAAAGGCACAGATAGATCAAATAAACAAGACCAAAGCAACGAGAGATACCACCCTTGTCCAAACTGCTTTAGCGCATCTAAAAAAGGTAGCTGCGACAGAAGGAAATTTGTTAGAAGCTGCTATAACTGCGGCACGCGCCAGAGCAACACTAGGTGAAATCTCCGATGCAATGGAGACTTCTTTTGGGCGCTACAAAGCGACCACCAAAATGGTACAAGGCGCCTACTCTAACGAAATCGCTATGAATGAAGATTTTCAAAAAGCTAGAGCTTTGTCTAATCGCTTTGCGGAATTGGAAGGTCGTCGCCCAAGAATTATGGTCGCTAAACTAGGACAGGACGGACATGACCGTGGCGCTAAAGTGATTGCCACTAGTTTTGCCGATTTGGGTTTTGATGTAGATGTAGGTCCACTTTTCCAAACACCCGAAGAAGCCGTTAAACAAGCTGCTGAAAACG
>JALZWC010000534.1 GCA_023300255.1 Saprospiraceae bacterium
TATTTCCTCCTACTCGATTAGTATTTCAACGTTTTCCTATTTTTCAAAGGTCTGGAAGACCGTCACCGTTTTCAATTGCTAGTTGTGTATATACCATAGCCAAGACACGCAGGCAGGAAATGACCAAATTTCGTTGTTTGCAAACGAAATCCATCTCTATTCTCTATTCTCTATTCTCTATTCTCTGCTCTCTGTTCTACTTTGGATGTCCAGTAGTGTATATATTGATGTACTATAATATATACTTCGCTGATAAAACTAAAATTATACCTAAATAATTTCGATATTTTTTAGTTTAAATCATTCGATGGACGGTCGAAACATTTTAAATAAGTAAGAGTGTGTATTGTGACGGAAAATAAAAGGTTTTTTTTTGTAAAAAACAAATTCATAGTATTTTACATATTTATAAAACACTAATTGGATTAATCCCGTATGAATTTTTCTACAGTAAGCAAAGTGGAAATATGATGATAATTTTAGATATTTTTTTTTCTGACAGAGCAAATCATTGATTAAGAGAAGTTTAACTTAGATTTGGCAAGGTTTTTGATAAAAAAACACGATTTTACTGGACAAATTGGAAAAAAATCATGTATATTGCAGAAGTGAATGAAGTTGAGTAGATTGAATATCTAATTTTATTAAATAATAAAAAGATCTCATTTAATCGTTATTAAGCACTATTCAAAGTGTTGCTCAAAAAAATTAAGTATCCCATAGCATATAATTAAACTTTTGGTTCTTTTCAATCTCCAGTGATAAAAGAGCTAAATTAGATGTATCTATTCTATTTGTAACTTACTTTTTAGGCATTACTAAGAATTTATATTAGAATTTAGTCTTAGATTCATTTAGAAACGAGTAAAATAACTTATAACAGGGGGAGTAAAGAGAAAATAATTCCCTCCATTGCTATGATTTATTCCTCACTTGTTTCTTAGGAGGACATTTAATTTTTATCTGTCAGTGCCTTTGAATTACTCTATTAGATTAAATTTCTGTGCTTTGCACGCATAACTCTCCGCTTTGGCAATATCATGTAAATGATTAACTCCCCCTTGCATTTTTTACTGAGATATAAGACATCATAGAGGCACACTACACACATTTTACAAACGAACATGGCGAATCCGGTAATGAAACAACACCTAAGTCATAAGCTTTTACAAAAGCTTTCTCCTCAACAAATCCAGTTGATGAAATTGTTGCAGATTCCTACTGCAGCACTCGAACAAAGAGTTAAAGAGGAATTGGAAGCGAACCCTGCTTTGGAAGAATCAGAAGATGCTGATATCAGCCAAGACTTGGAGGTAGGCTCAGAAGTCGAGAATCCTGAAGCAGCTTTTAATAAAGAAGAAACAAAGGCTAAGGAAGCCGAAGGGGAGGTAGAACCTGAAATCACTAGAGATGATGATTTCGAACTAGACGATTATTTGACGGATTATATTGAAGATGATCCGATCTCTTATAAATTGAGGGTGGAGAATTATTCTCCTGATGAAGAGGAAAAAACTATTCCAATAGCTGTAGAAAGCTCTTTTCACGAATATTTAGAGCATCAGCTAGGTTTGTTGAAGCTTAAAAACGAAAGAGAAGTAAAAATTAGTCAACAAATCATTGGTAGCATTGATGATGATGGTTATTTGAGAAGAGAACCAATTGCTATTTTAGATGACTTAATATTTTCTCAAAATATAGAAGCGACTCAAGAAGAGGTCTTTTCGTTGTTAGAAAAAGTACAAAAATTTGACCCACCGGGAACGGGGGCTCGAGATTTACAAGAGTGTTTAAAGTTACAGTTGGATTTTAGATTGGGGAATGACCCACTAGATCTAGAAGAACGAGATACTGTACAAACGGCTCTTAAAATTATCGTTGGTCATTTCGATCAATTCTCAAAAAAGCATTATGCTAAATTAAAGCGTCAATTAGGCGTGACTGATGAGGAATTGAAAGATGCTATTGATGAAATTTTAAAACTAAATCCAAAGCCAGCAAGTGGACATAATGGTGGAGGTAATGCCAAAAACGTTCACTACATAGTTCCCGATTTTATCATTGTTAATCGCGATGGGGAATTAGACTTGACCTTGAACTCTAGAAATGCGCCTGATCTAAGAATCAATGACCATTATAGAGATATGCTTCGGTCTTATAAGAAAGGTAGAAATGGTAAACGACCAAACCGTCAACAAAAGGAGGCGGTTATGTTTATCAAGCAAAAAATAGATTCTGCAAAATGGTTTATTGATGCTATTCGTCAGCGTCAAGAGACGATGTATCGAACGATGTATTCTATCATGCAATATCAATATGATTTCTTCTTGTCAGGAGATCAAAAGAAATTGCGACCAATGATTTTGAAAGATATTGCAGAAATTACAGGTTTGGATATATCTACTGTTTCTAGAGTAGCTAATAGTAAATTTGTTCAAACAGAATTTGGAACTAAGCGATTAAAGGATTTTTTCTCAGAATCATTAATGACTAAAGGTGGAGAGGAAGTGTCTACGCTGGAAGTCAAAAAAATATTAACAGAAATTATTGCGGAAGAACACAAGCGAAAGCCGTTATCTGATGAGAAGCTAAAGAATTTGCTTCGAGATAAAGGGTATAACATTGCTCGTCGTACCGTAGCTAAATATAGAGAACAACTAGGTATTCCTGTTGCTCGATTAAGAAAGGAGTTATAATAAACAATGGTTTATACAATTGTATTTTGATTCCATACCTATTAAAAAAAAACACTAAAAAGAGTCATTCTTGTCTACAGGAATGGCTCTTTTTATATTAAGGAATGGTGTGAGCATAAATTTATATTCTTGGGTAGTCTATATCAATCTATCTACAAAATCCAAAAACAACAACTCCGCCACCTGCCCGTTGCACAGCAGGCGGGCTTGAGTAGTTTCTTTTTTTCTGAATTAAGTAAAAAAAGCGGTAATATTTAGTTTTCCTAAAAAGTTTGCACAACTCAGAGAGTCGTGTTACAATTAGACATGAACCGTAACACAACTCTCTGAGTTGTGCCAAATTCTACCGCTTTTTTATCTGACGATCTAAGTATAAATGGCAGACATTTTGAAAATGGCTGACATCTTTCAGAAAACCCTTGATGTCAGGCACTTTTAAGAGTGTCTGCCATCTTAACGAACTCCTTAGCCTGAGGGCTATGGTTACAAACTTAAATCATCGACTGTGGGAAGATTTTGGACTAAAGGAATTGTTTTTAAAGAGGTATTCTTGTCTTTTATTATTATAACTACTTCCTGTTTTTATGATTGAAGCTTTTAAGTCTTTGTGCCTTAGGAATGAGGAGATAATAAATGTTACAAGTTGGGTTAGTCATTTTTCTGTCTTAGGAAGCCAAAAAACTAGTGCATAGCAGGGCTACGGACTCTT
>JALZWC010000535.1 GCA_023300255.1 Saprospiraceae bacterium
AATAGGAAGCTATAAATAATAATACAATGGCTCGTAAATCACTAATAGCAAGAGAAATAAAGAGAGCGAAAATGGTGGCTAAGTATGCTGACTTAAGAAAGCAGCTTAAAGAAGCAGGTAAATGGGAAGAGCTAGACAAACTTCCTCGTAACTCTAATAAGATCAGATTACATAACAGATGTAAATTGAGTGGTCGTCCTAAAGGGTATATGAGACAGTTTGGGATTTCTCGTGTAGCTTTTCGTAAAATGGCATTAGAGGGTAAAATACCTGGTGTTAGAAAGGCAAGTTGGTAATCAAATTAAGAATTTTTTTCAAAGTTATATACAATGGCTATCACAACAGATCCAATTGGCGATTACTTAACTCGTATCCGAAATGCTCAATTAGCAGGACACAGAGTTGTTGAGATTCCTTCATCAAAGATGAAGAAGAGTATTACGGAAATCTTGTATGATCAAGGCTTCATTTCAAAGTACAAATTTGAAGATGCTGAAGGTCCACAAGGAGTAATCAAAATAGCTTTAAAGTACGATAGAGCTACAAAAAAACCAGTTATTGAAAAGTTAGGTCGAATTAGTAAGCCAGGATTAAGAAAGTATTCTCCTGCTACTGATATCCCTAAAATCATTAACGGTTTAGGTATTTGTATCGTCTCTACATCAAGAGGTCTGATGACTGGTAAGCAAGCTAGAAAAGACAATGTAGGCGGAGAATTGCTTTGCTACGTTCAATAATATTTCATCGAATTTATTCGGAGTCATATTCAGCAATGGATCTAAATCATTGCTATAATAGTTGTACAAGTTCTAATAAATAAATTTGTTATGTCTAGAATAGGTAAAGCGCCCATTGATATGCCTAAGGGTGTAGAAATAGAAGTTTCTAAGGGCAATTTGGTAAAAGTAAAGGGACCTAAAGGGGAGCTAACGCAGCAGATTGACCCAGATTTGTCCGTGTCTATTGAAGATGGTACGCTTACTGTAAGTAGACCAACAAATCAAAAAAGACACCGTGCTATGCATGGCTTGTATCGGGCTTTGATTGCTAATATGGTAGAAGGAGTGGCTACTGGCTACACTAAGCAATTGGAATTAGTTGGTGTCGGTTATAGAGCAAATAATACAGGAAACTTATTGGAATTATCAGTAGGGTATTCTCACCCTATTTATTTCTATGTTCCTGATGATTTGAAGTTAGAGACTAAGTCAGAAAAAGGATCTAATCCAATGGTACACCTTAGTGGGCCTGATAAGCAGTTGATTGGACAGGTAGCAGCGAAGATTCGTGCATTTAGAAAACCTGAACCATACAAAGGAAAAGGTATCAAATACTTCGGTGAAGAAATCAGACGTAAAGCAGGTAAGACCGCTGCTAAGTAATAGTAGTCTTACATTATATATTTTCATTTCTAAGGAACTGGTTGGTATCAGTCCAAAAGGTAGATAAAAAATGAAGTTAACTAAAGTACAAAAAAGAAAGCGAGTACATAACAGAATCAGAAAGACCATTTATGGTAGTGCTGCTCGTCCTCGTTTAGCTGTTTTCAAAAGTAATAACGAAATCTATTGTCAATTAATTGATGATATCAAGGAAATTACTATTGCAGCAGCGTCTTCACTAGATAAAAGTATTTCTGGAGCAACTAGAGTTGAAAAATCTAAAGCGGTTGGAAAATTGCTAGGAGAAAAGGCTAAAGCTGCTGGTGTAGAAACAGTTGTTTTTGATAGAGGTGGTTTTGTTTACCACGGAAGAGTAAAAGCTTTAGCAGAGGGTGCTAGAGAAACTGGACTTAAATTCTAAGAACTTTTAAAGACGGAGTTTTTGCTCCTGTCCTAAAACATATATCATGGCAAAAAGGCAAGATCGGGTTAAGCCTGCTGAATCAGAATTAAAAGAAAAGTTGGTAAACCTTAACAGAGTAGCGAAAGTTACTAAAGGTGGACGTACTTTTAGTTTCGCAGCAATTGTAGTTGTAGGTGATGGAAAAGGAAGAGTAGGTCACGGTCTAGGTAAAGCTAGAGATGTATCCGAATCTATCCAGAAAGCGGTGGATGATGCGAAGAAGAATTTAATTCAGGTTCCGATTTATAAAGGTACTATACCACATGCACAGAAAGGTAAATACGGTGCAGGTAAAGTATTTATTAAGCCAGCAGCGGATGGTACGGGAGTAATTGCCGGTGGTGCAATGCGTGCTGTTTTGGAAAGTGCTGGTGTACAAAATGTATTAGCAAAATCAATGGGTTCTTCTAATCCACATAATGTTGTTAAAGCTACTATTGATGCTTTAGCGAAATTAAGATCTCCAATGGCTGTTGCCAAAGGAAGAGGGATTTCTATGGAGAAATTATTTGAAGGATAAATCGTACAGGACATTTGCGTAAAGCAATACCTACGTATATATTAAGATTCTTACGGTTAGTTGGCTGCAGGTCAGCCTATAAATCACTAATAAGATGGCAAAACTTAGAATAACTCAAGTAAAAAGTGGAATTGATCGCTCTAAGCGTCAAAAAGACACTTTAAAAGCTTTGGGCTTAAGAAAAATGAACCATACAGTAGAGCAAGAGGCTACTCCTCCGATTCTAGGTATGGTAGCAAAGGTGCAACACCTTGTTATAGTTGAAGAAATATAGTTATTCCTATAACTATCAAATAATAAACTAATGGAATTACATAATTTAAAGCCAGCGGCAGGATCAACGAAGAAGCGGAAGAGAATTGCGAGAGGGGAAGGTTCTGGACATGGCGGTACTGCTACTCGTGGTAATAACGGTCAAAAGTCTCGATCTGGTTTCAAGAATAAGCGAGCTCATGAAGGTGGTCAAATGCCACTACAAATGAGATTGCCTAAGAGAGGATTTAAGAATCCTAATCGAGTTCCTTATGTTGGGTTGAACTTAGATAGATTACAATCTGTCGCTGATAAGTTTAAGCTTAGCGCTATTACTTTAGAGAATCTAGTTGAAAACGGCATTGTAAGAAAAAATGATCGGGTTAAAATTCTCGGTGGAGGCGAACTTTCTGGAAGACTAGACGTTACAGTACATGCTATTACTGCTTCAGCTAAACAAGCTTTGGAAGCTAAAGGAAGTAGTGTTAATCTCGTTTAAATCGAATCATCCATGAAAAAGTTAATAGATACTCTATCGAATATCTGGAAAATTAAGGAACTGAGACAGCGTATCTTATTTACACTCGCATTATTGATGGTGTATCGCTTTGGTTCTTTTGTGGTATTACCTGGTGTAATTCCATCCGTATTAAAAGAAGCCACTTCTGGCAACGCAAATGATTTATTAGGCTTAATCAATATCTTCACTGGTGGTGCGTTTAGTAATGCTGCTATCTTTGCCCTAGGTATTATGCCTTATATCACGGCTTCGATCATTATCCAATTATTGGGTTTTGCCGTTCCTTACTTTCAAAGACTTCAACAAAAAGAAGGAGAGTCAGGAAGGAAGAAGATCACTCAAATCACAAGACTTTTAACAGTAGCTATTACTCTTGTTCAAGGAGGTGGTTATTTAACGTATATCAGTAGCCAAGGAGCTGTTGACCCAAGTATTCCAGCAGGTATTTTCTGGTTCTCCAATATAATTATCTTATCTACGGGAACAGTCTTTGCCATGTGGTTAGGGGAAAAAATTACAGATAAAGGTATCGGAAACGGTATTTCTTTATTAATCATGATTGGTATTATTGCTTCTTTACCAATTGCCTTAATTTCTGAATTCCAATTACAATTAGGTTCAAGTGGTTTATTTAAATTCGTTTTAGAATTAGTCGTCTTGTTCTTAGTAGTAATGGTTACGGTATTAATCGTACAAGGAGTTAGAAAAATTCCAATTCAATTCGCAAAGCGAATGGTTGGACGTGGAACGAACACCATGCCTATTGCAGGTGCTAGAGACTACATTCCATTAAAAGTAAATGCAGCAGGTGTAATGCCGATTATCTTTGCGCAAGCATTGATGTTTTTACCAGCTCAAATTGCACAATGGTTTGCTGGATCAAACTCTGCTTTAGCATCTAACGATATAATGGTTGCTTTACAGGATCCGTTTTCTGTAGTATCAAGTATCATTACTTTTGTGCTTGTTGTGGTTTTTACATATGTATATACTGCCTTGTTGGTAAATCCAAAACAATATGCAGAATACTTAAAGCGTCAGAATGCTTTTATTCCAGGTATTAAGCCAGGAAAAGCGACTGCAGACTTTATTGATAATGTAACAACTCGTATCACATTCTGGGGATCTATATTCATTGGCTTAATTGCTATTCTTCCAGCATTCGCTGTATGGGCAGGAATTAACACAGCTTTTGCAATCTTCTTCGGTGGTACTTCCTTACTGATCTTAGTTGCGGTAGTATTAGATACTTTACAACAGATAGAAAGTCATCTATTAATGCGAAAATACGACGGCTTAGTTAAGTCTGGAGCAATTCAGAATAAGAGTAGAATGCAAGGTATTGGCGCTAGCATGTAATCATAATTTGCTATACATCGGGTCATCGACCTGTACTATATAATAGTTAAACTATTCTGATTACCAGTGGATGCTACATCTACTGGTAATTTTTTTTGAAACAAATAGATAGTTTAATCTAAGGAATGGTAGATTTATTATTGAACCATTCCTAAATCGTACTTTTATATCGTTTCTAAAAAATATAATTGTGTCTAGAGCAGATGGAATTTTCTACAAAACAGACGAAGAAGTCGAATTAATTCGAACGAACTGTCTAATGGTGTCTAAAGCACTCGCTTTGGTCGGAGAATTAATTCGACCAGGTGTCAATGGTTTAGATATTGATGCTCAAGCAGAACAATTAATTAGAGATAATGGAGGAGTGCCCGGTTTTAAAGGCTATAGAGGTTTTCCAGCTACTCTATGTATTTCTGTTAATGAGCAAGTAGTACATGGCATCCCATCTGATATCGAATTTAAGGATGGAGATATAGTATCTGTTGATTGTGGCGTGTTGATGAATGGATATTATGGAGATGCTGCATATACCTTTGCGCTAGGAGACGTAAAAGAAGAAGTAATGCAATTACTTCGAGTAACGAAAGCTTCCTTGTATAAAGGCATACAACAAGCAATAGTAGGCAAAAGAGTAGGAGATATTAGTTCAGCTGTACAACATTACACAGAAAGAGTTCATAGATACGGTGTAGTTAGAGAATTAGTTGGGCATGGATTAGGCAGAAATTTGCATGAAGCTCCTGAAGTACCCAATTTCGGTAGAAGAGGACAAGGCCCTAAAATGTTAGACGGTCTAGTGATTGCCATAGAACCTATGGTGAATTTAGGAGTGAAGGAAGTAGAAACCTTAGACGATGATTGGACGGTAGTTTCTAAAGACAGGTTACCATCTGCTCATTATGAACACTCTGTCGTTGTGAGAAAAGGCCAAGCAGACATCCTTTCTACGCATAAATTTGTAGAAGAGTCGATTGCAAAGAATCCTAATTTAAAGGAAGTAAGTGATTTAATTGCTTTACCAGTTTAATAAGTACAACAAATAAATTCACTTTTCTAGAGTAAAAGAGGCTTTATTAAGGTCTTTTAAAGGGTTAAATGAGGTACAATTATCTCCTTGATTTACAAGGAAATAGCTTGTTAATATATTTAACCATTATTTTAAGAATAAGTAGATTTTTTTTTATATCTTTGCACTCCTAAAATAGGGATATGGCTAAACAAGGATTAATTAAGCAGGACGGTATTATAGACGAAGCATTATCAAATGCAATGTTTAGAGTTCGGCTAGAAAATGGACATAAAATTACCGCTACAATTTCTGGTAAAATGAGAATGAATTACATTCGAATTTTACCTGGGGATAAAGTGGCAGTCGAAATGTCTCCATACGATTTAACTAGAGGTAGAATTACCTACCGCTATAAATAATTTTTATTTGATTATCTTATTAGAAGATAATCTTTCAACTATACAATCATGAAAGTAAGAGCTTCTGTAAAAAAGCGTTCTGTCGATTGCAAAATCGTAAGAAGAAAAGGAAGAATTTATGTCATTAATAAAAAGAACCCTAGGTTTAAACAACGTCAAGGTTAAATAATAGAATAATATGGCTCGTATATCAGGTATTGATTTGCCAAAGAATAAGAGAGGTGTAATAGGATTAACTTACATCTATGGCATTGGTCCTTCTCTTTCAGTAGAGATTCTTAATAAGGCAGGTGTTGATCACAACACCAAGATCCAAGATTGGTCGGATGAGAATATTCGTTTTATAACTAAATTGTTACAAGATGAATATACTGTTGAAGGGCAATTGCGGTCTGAAACTCAATTAAATATCAAGCGATTAATGGATATCGGTTGTTATAGAGGATTGAGACACCGTAAAGGTTTGCCTTTAAGAGGACAGCGTACGCAAACAAATGCAAGAACTCGTAAAGGGAAAAGAAAAACAGTTGCAAACAAGAAGAAAGCAACTAAGTAATCTCTCTCAAATACTTGTGCATTATTTGTGCCAATCATTTGTAATTAATTCTAATTCTGATAAAGTCTACTAATAATTAAGTTATGGCTAGAAGAAGAGCAGGCGCTAAAAAGCGTAAAGTTAAAGTTGAACCAGAAGGTGTTGTACACATTCAAGCGAGTTTCAATAATATCATTATATCTCTTACTAACAAGCAAGGGCAGGTAATTTCTTGGGCATCAGCTGGTAAAGCTGGGTTTAGAGGTTCTAAGAAAAATACGCCTTATGCAGCACAAATCGCTGCTTCTGATGCTGCTAAAGTAGCATACGAAGCTGGAATGAGAAGTGCGGAAGTCTTAGTAAAAGGACCCGGTGCTGGTAGAGAAGCTGCTATTAGAGCAGTTGATCAATCAGGTATTAAAATCACAATCATTAGAGATATTACTCCTATTCCACACAATGGCTGTCGTCCTCCAAAGCGGAGAAGAGTTTAATCATTGTAGAAGAGTAATTAATATTTCTAATAGTAATTAACTTATGGCAAGATATACAGGGCCTAGAACAAAAAAGGCGAGAGCCTTTGGTGAAGCAATCTTTGGTTATAGCAAGGCGTTTGAAAAACGACCGTATGCTCCAGGCCAACATGGTACTTCAAGAAAAAGAAAGCAAAAATCTGATTATGCTCTCCAGTTACTGGAAAAGCAAAAAGCAAAGTATACTTATGGTGTACTAGAGCGTCAGTTTAGAAACTTATTTAAATCAGCTGCAAGAAAGAGTGGGGTAACAGGTGAGATCTTACTAAAATTTTTAGAAGCTCGTTTGGATAACACTGTTTATCGTTTAGGTATTGCACCAACAAGACGAGCAGCTAGACAATTGGTTTCTCATAAGCATATCACACTTAACGGTATCATTACAAATATTCCTTCCGCTCAATTGAGCCCAGGAGATGTAATTGCTGTAAGAGGAAAATCTCAAAGTAAAGCAATCATTCAAGATGCTGTAGGAGGAAGCAAAGCAGAGGTAAGAAAGTATGGCTGGTTAGAATGGAATCCTGATAAGATGCAGGGTAAATTCATGGAATATCCAGAGAGAGAAGCAATTCCTGAAAAAATTAACGAACAATTAATCGTCGAATTATATTCTAAATAATTCCTTGATAATCAAAATTCGCAATATAGCATACTCTTTGAATGCTGTATTGCGAATTCTCTATATAGGTACTTTTCCTAATTTTCCCACCCTATCAAAGTAGAAAAAGCTTATGAGTATATTAAATTTCCAAAAGCCCGATAAGATTGTCATGCAGAAGTCTGATGACTTTGAAGGGGAATTCGAATTCAAGCCACTTGAGCCAGGATTTGGTCAAACTATAGGAAATTCTCTTAGACGAGTGCTATTGTCTTCTCTTGAGGGTTTTGCTATTTCAGCAGTTCGGATTGCAGGAGTAGATCATGAATTCTCTACGGTAAAAGGAGTTGTAGAAGATGTAGTAGATATCATCTTAAATTTAAAACAAATCAGAATAAAGCAATTACTTTCTGAAGAAGAAGTTGCTTCTGAAAAAATATACTTGACTATTAGTGGTCGAGAAGAGTTTAAAGCTGGAGATATAGAAGAGCATACTAACGTTTTCAAGGTAATGAACCCTGATTTAGTTGTTTGCCATATGGAGCCATTTGTATCCTTAGAATTAGAATTAACAGTTACTAAAGGTAGAGGATATAAGCCTTCTGATGAGAATCTTCCTAAAGATGCACCGATTGGTGTTATTCCAGTAGATGCAATCTACACGCCAATCAAGAATGTTGCTTATCACGTATCTAATACGCGGGTAGGACAACGTACGGATTACGAAAAATTAACGCTTGAGGTTAAAACGGATGGTACGATCCATCCGGAAGATGCAATCAAAGAAGCTTCTCGAATCTTAATTCAACACCTAATGTTGATCACAGATGAGAACATCACTTTTGATGATGCAACAACTAGAGAGGATAATATCGTAGATGAGCATATCTTACATATGAGAAAGTTATTGAAAACTTCTCTAGAAGATTTAGACTTATCTGTACGTGCATACAACTGTTTGAAAGCAGCAAAAATCAATTCTCTTGGAGAAATGGTGAAGTATGATACCCATGAATTATTGAAGTTCAGAAACTTCGGTAAGAAGTCACTAGTAGAGATTGAAGAATTACTCCAAGAAAAAGGCTTGACCTTTGGAATGGATCTTTCAAAATATAAATTAGACGAAGACTAGTCTTCATTTAATTAGTCAAAGGGTAGCCCACTAATTAGTAGGCTACCCTTTTATTTTAGCAATAACTTTCTTTAATAAGTCAGATGTCAGATCGTTATCTCCGATAACTGTCAGAAGTCAGACTTAAGATGTTGACGAAGGCTGCTCTTGATAGTCGAAAGCAATCTGACAGCACAGCGGTCTGACTTCTGACCCCTGACTTCTAAAATTAGGTGTTGCGAAGTTCATTAATTATAAAACTAACAAAGTCATGCGACACGGTAAGAAATTTAACCATTTAGGAAGACAGCAAGGACACAGAAGAGCTTTATTAAGAAACTTGTCTATTGCAGTGATCGAGCATAAGCGGATCAACACAACATTAGCAAAAGCAAAAGCATTAAGAGTTTACTTAGAACCTTTAATTACGAAGTCTAAATTAAATACTACACACTCAAGAAGAGTTGTATTTAGTTACTTGAATAATAAAGAAGCAGTAAAAGAATTATTTGATAATATTTCTGTAAAAGTTGCTTCTAGACCAGGTGGTTATCTTCGTATTATCAAAACTGGTTTCCGTCAGGGAGATGCAGCGGAAATGGCAATGATAGAGTTAGTCGATTATAACGAAGTATTATTAAATACGCCAAAAGTTGCTTCAGAAGGAAACGCGAAGAAGAAACGTAGAACTAGAAGAAGTAAAGGTGCAGGTGCAGCGGCGGCAGGTGCTGTAGCAGCAACAGCTGTGGTAGAAGAAACGACGGAAGAAGTTATAGAAACGGTAGTTGAAGAAACTAAAGAAAAAGGTGCAGATCCTGAATGGGATAATGCCTAAACAGATAAATACAAAAAATGCTTTTAAAAACCTTCTATACAAACTGTATAGAAGGTTTTTTTATGTCTTATTCACTCAGTAGCTTTCAAGGAATACCCTTTGTAGTGAAAAATGGGCAAGTTTATCTAGTTGGTTAGAGCGAACGAAAAGTCATTATCGTAATGTGTAAATGCTTGAAAAAAAATGGATCTTACGTGTCGGACACCTTTGGAGGTGTCCGACACGTAGTTTTAGCTA
>JALZWC010000536.1 GCA_023300255.1 Saprospiraceae bacterium
ATAGGAGCTATGTTGATATAGAGACTGTTTACAAAGTAAAAAATAAGGACAAAAGAAGCAGCCTAAATTACGAAGTTATTTTGCACACGTTCCTTAGTATTCTTTTGAAAGAAATGAGCAAACGCCAAAAGAAGTGAAAAAATATTTTCACTCCCTTTGGTCAAACTTATTCTATTAAACCTTCAATGAATACTTTTACAGACAAGTAATTCTGTCCGAGTACCTACCATCAATAGTCAAGTGTAAATTCAATGTATATTTTACAGGGTCAAAGCTCTGCTTTTTAAAAAATTAAAATACCGTTTATACGGGCAAGGTCGGCTATATCTATATAACACACAACCACTCAAAGTTCACTGAAATAGTTCGTCTAAATAAGCAGTTCTGGTACTATTAGTATATCTCATTTTACAAACACTATTGCCTGAATACATCATACTATTACAATTACCACTAGCGCCTGTATCATCTAAGTGTCTACGATCAAGATAACAATGGCCTAATTCGTGAAAGATCAAAAATTCTTTCTCAAGTGCGGAGGCAGTTGTCCAAAATGCTTGATTAACTCGAATCGTTTTTGCTCCAGTGGAGCTATTCACCACACATTGTCCAGAGACGTTATCTTCCTCTATAATAGTCTGTATACCTTGTATATTTGCAGCGGCTAAATCAATTGTTTTTCCCCTAACACTCCCCTCTTCTTCAAAGAGATCAAAATAGGGCTGTATCGTATCATCTACTACCAATACTTGCTCTTCTTCACAACTGGTACTAATTATGGAGATTAGGAAAATACTAGAGATGGTTATAAATTTGAACTTGATCGGCAGCATATAGTTAGTTTTGAATTTAGTAATGACGTAGTTTACATTCTTAAAGACAAAATCTAATCATTTGTACTCAATACACTGTAACAGAAATTTATTTGCATTTTGTTGACGTCTTTTGAAATCATTTTAACCCCATTTTAAAACACTATTTAATTCAAATTCCTTCTGAATAAAGAATATATACCATATCAATCTAATGAGCAGGCTTTTTCCATCAGAAGAATTAGACAAAACTTTAATGCTCAATCAATTAATGAAATACCACATCGGCATGAATTTCATGAGTTTCTATATATCAAGAGTGGTTCAGGAAAACACGAAGTAGATGGCATTCCATATAATCTAACCGCTAACACCCTATATATTATATCAAAAGGACAGGTTCATGAATTCCTATATGCCAAAAACTTAGAGGGAACGTTAATCCGATTTCAAGACAGTATACTTCCTTCTATCAATTCTCCCAATGAAGGGTTTTATCACAATCTATTATTTTCGTTAAGAGGGCATACTGAATTTTGGATTCAATCAGGAGATAAAATTTTAATTGAATTATTGTTAGCTCGAATGCAACAAGAATTTGATAATCAAATTTCCAAAATTTTAGACTTAAGTTTAATCCAACATTTGTTATATCCACTAATTATTTTAATGTCTAGATATGCTGATATTAAGTTAAATGTACAAGATTATAGGCAGGATCAATTTTCCCAATTTATAGAAGTATTAGAACAATCTTTTAAGCAGGAACATCGACTCCAATTCTATGCCAAAAATATAGGCGTTTCTACTCGTAAATTATCAGAAATATGTCAGGCAAAATCAGGAAAGACCGCAAAAAAGATAATTACAGATAGAATAATAACCGAATCAAAACGATTAATGAAATACACCACGCTTCCGCTAAAAGATATCGCCAATCAATTGGGATTCAAAGATATCGCTTATTTTTGTCGACATTTCAAAAAGGCTACTGGATATACTCCTTCGGAATATAAACAAATCTAATCTTTCTATTAGTCAGAATGCATTTCTCAACATTCCCTTCACCAATTATCAGAATAAATTATAGTAGTTGTTTAAATGCTTGGACATTTTGAGTAATGAAGAATTGAGATAAAAAATAGACTTAGTTTAATAATTGACCAAGGATCATTATTTTTTTCCAAATATATCTCCACTCCCATTTCTATCCTCTTTTTCCTAAAATATCTCGTAGAGTAGACATTCATAACATAGGCCGATATGTATAGCATATACTAGTTCTTTTATCGACGAATGTAAAGATAAAATGCACTTAAAAATACTAGGGCTTTGCCAGTGTTTTATCTATAATTATAATATATTATGCTGTCGGTCTATGATTCATAGGCTCCTAACTAATTGGTTTTCAAAAACATATATTATTTTATCAGCAATGCAAGATGGCTACTTGATATACCTTTTCAGCGTATAAAGAAAACTAAATTTTTACGATAGACAACCATATCTTAATTAAATGTACCTTCTTATAAAAGTAATCTTCTAAAGAATTTAATGGAGCTAAAAAAAGCTATAAAAGCAGCAAAAAAAGGCGAATCAAACGCCCAAAGATATTTGTATGAACAATACAAAGTATCGCTGTTTGCTATATGCTTACGTTATAGCCGTGATCGTTCAGAAGCAGAAGATATATTACAAGAAGGATTTATCAACATATTTAAAGACCTGCACCAATATACAGGAGAAGGAAATATAGAAGGTTGGATGCGAAGGGTAATGGTTAATACAGCCCTACGATATTTACGTAAGTGGAAAAAAGATTGGCAACACGAAGATAGCAAAGCCCATGAAGAGTCTTTTCAAAGCCAAGAAGTTGTTTTTCATCAATTGGGTTTAGAAGAACTAACTCGAATGATCCAGCGATTACCCAGTGGTTATAAAGTAGTTTTTAATTTGTATGTGATTGAAGGATATAGTCACAAAGAAATTGCCGATTTATTAGGTGTGAGTGTAAATACTTCAAAATCCCAATTATTTAAAGCAAAGGCTGCTTTGAGAAAACAACTCGAACAGCAATTACTAACATAAATAATGAAAAAGAAAAATCCTAAGGATAAGTTAGAAGACTTGTTCCGAAATTACTTCAATGATTCTGAAAAAGTTAATCAGCCAGATGGATGGAATGTACCTTCAGAAGGTGTCTGGGATAATATAGAGAAAGAACTAGCTAAAGGGAAAAAACCTGAAAGGGAATTTCTCTATTGGCAGTGGGTAGCAGCCGCTGCAAGTATTTTATTATTATTAAGTCTTTTTCAAGTATACCAGTCCAATCTACAAATAAAAAACTTGTCAAAAAAAATAGTCATAAACGACCAAGCGGTTCAAAAAATCCAAGCTGACTTACAAGCTTTAAATGAGGAAAGAGCACAAAAAAACAAACCTACAGTCGTACTCATTGAAGAATCTAACAATATAAATAATACAAAGAAATCAAATCGAGCAAATTATAACGACAACATCCCTGAAGAAATAACTGTATTTAACGACGACACTTCTATTAACAACCTACTCAATTCTAAATTCGTTATTCCTACCTCTCCCGACGAAAAACTGGGAGAGGTTACTTCTGTAGTCGATACTACTCTATTACCATTAAATGAAACCGTAAATAATAACGTGTATAAGGATTTAAATATCTTGTCGTTACAAAAAGAAATACCTCTAAATAATAGTATTCATTTAGAAAAGCTACAAAGTCTTACTAATCAGTTAGATATAGCAAATAGAAACATTAATTCACTCAATTTGCCCATAAGTCCAGTGCTCAAAAAACGACCAAGAATATATTTGGCAGCGGATTATTCCCCTGTCCAAACTACTATTAAAAGAAAAGGTCTCCAATCTAGCAAAAATGATTTTTTCCCTAAACGAGAAACTCAAGAAACAGCTTATTCTACCGGTCTACAATTTGGAATCAAATTGGATAAAGGCTGGTCTTTCGAAACAGGAATACGCTATTCTTCTATTGAAAAGTCGATTCGACATAATAGAATAATTCCTTATCAGGTATTACAAGAGCGTTTAAACGGAAATGGTGATTATGAAAGTATTGTGAAATTACAATTAGGTTCTTCTGGTGGAGAAGTAGATACAAATATTTCCCTTTCTCGAAGTTCCTCCTCAACTATCGCCTCAGATACGAATATTAACATGGATATTAGCTATGCAAGTAAAAGAAGCTATTTCGATATGCCATTATTAGTTAAAAAAGAATGGGCAATTGGCTCTTTAGTCTTCAGTCTAAAAACGGGTTTATTAAATCGGTTTTTATTAAATAGAAGTTTTGAATTGCCCCAGATTACCTTAGACGATATTCGATTTAATTCTAAGACGAATATTTTTAGAGAACGGCCAAATTCCAAATCTAACACTAATTATTCTGCACATTATATAGCAGGGATTGGTTTAGAATACACCTTTCGATCAGGTCTATCTTTCTATATGGAACCTACTTTTATTAGAAGTATACAATCAATTAATGATCCTAAGAGTGCTAGCCTATATACCCAAAGCAAAGCTCTTAATATTGGTTTTAGATATATGTTATAAGCTTTCAATTTAGGGACCAGGAATTAAATAACCTACCAGTTATGGCGCAGTAATTTTTTCTTGTAAAGAAGCTTCAAAATTAAGGCAT
>JALZWC010000537.1 GCA_023300255.1 Saprospiraceae bacterium
GAGAATTGTTGATACTTTGACTGAGTTAAAGTTAAAAATAAGAGCAAAAGAAGCAGCATAAGTTACGAAGTTATTTCATACACATTCCTTAGTGAATCCTGCCTGGCGGCTCGACAGGTTCGTGGTGAAGAAAGTGTCAACTACTTTTGCTGTTTGGATAAAGTTGTCGAACTTTCGTTGTATGTAAATGTAAGTTATTTACACCTTATCCATTAAGATAGCTTCTTCTGAATAGGCAGCTATGGGTGGACAGCTACACATTAAGTTTCTATCTCCTAAAGCATCGTTAGTTCGACCAACGCTAGGCCAAAATTTTCGAGCTTGCACATAAGCTAATGGATAAGCAGCTTGCTGTCTAGTATACGGAAAAGACCATTCATCTGCTGTAATTAATGCCAAAGTATGCGGCGAATTTTTAAGGACATTTTGTTTGGCATCTGCTAGACCATCCGCAACCGCTTGTATCTCTTTTCGAATGCCGATCATAGCATCACAAAAGCGATCAATTTCTTCTATAGTTTCGCTTTCTGTTGGTTCTATCATCAAGGTTCCTGCCACTGGAAAAGATACAGTTGGGGCATGAAATCCATAATCCATCAATCGCTTAGCAATATCTGTTACACTAATCTCCTGCTCTTTGAATGATCTGCAATCTATGATTAACTCATGTGCATTTCTATCATTTGCACCAGTAAATAAAACAGGATAGTGGTCTTTTAAACGTTCCTTGATATAGTTGGCATTTAGAATTGCTATTTCCGTTGCGCGCTTTAGTCCTGCTGCACCCATCATAGCAATATACGCATAAGAAATGGATAAAATACTAGCACTGCCCCAAGGTGCAGCAGAGATCGCAGCAATCGCTTTCTCTCCACCTGCTTCTGGAACGATTACATTACCTGGTAAGAAAGGCGCTAAATCTTTTACCACAGAAATAGGTCCCATTCCTGGTCCACCGCCGCCATGCGGAATGCAGAACGTTTTATGTAAATTCATATGGCATACATCCACGCCTATATAGCCTGGACTGGTTAAACCCAATTGGGCATTTAAGTTTGCACCATCCATATATATTCTACCACCGTTCTGATGGATAACTTCGCAAGCTGCTTTAATATTTTCTTCAAATACGCCGTGCGTTGATGGATAGGTTATCATCAATGCCATTAAGTTATCCTTATGGAGGATGGCTTTTTCTGTTAAATCTGCCATATCAATATCCCCATTCTCTTCACATTTTACCAAGACTACTTTTTGCCCAGCCATTATAGCAGAGGCAGGATTCGTCCCATGTGCAGAGGTCGGAATAAGCGTAATGTTTCTATGTGCTTCTCCTTTATCTTGAAAATAAGCTCTGATAACCATCAAGCCAGCTAATTCTCCCTGTGCCCCACTATTAGGTTGTAAAGAAGTAGCATTCATACCTGTAATTTCAGATAACCATGCTTCTAATTCTGCAAACATATCATGATACCCTTTTGCTTGGTCAAGCGGTACAAATGGATGAATATTTGCCATTTCTCCCCATGATAAAGGCATCATCTCTGTAGTGGCATTTAGTTTCATTGTACAAGAACCCAATGAAATCATAGAATGAACCAAGGATAAATCTTTATCCTCTAAAGATTTCATATACCGCAGCATTTCATGCTCTGAATGCTTGCTATTAAAAATTGGGTGGGTCAAGAATTCGCTTGTTCTGGTTGAACTAGTAGTAATAGTGCTTTCTTCACTCCATTCAAAACTATCTATAGATTGCTTTTTTGCCGTAGCGAAAATCAATAAAACTTCCGCAATATCTTCTAAGGTCGTTTTTTCATTTAGAGAAATACCAATTGCATTATCTTCAAAATATCGGAAATTGATTTCTTTTTGAAGAGCTAGTTGATGGATAGTCTCCTTGTCTTCCACTACCACTTTTAAGGTATCAAAAAACTGCTCATTGGTTTGCTCATAACCTAACTGCTTTAAGTTGTTATTCAAAGAGCTAGTTAACAAATGGATTCGGGTAGCGATACGTGTTAAACCTTTTGGTCCATGATAGACTGCATACATACCTGCCATTACCGCAAGTAAAACTTGGGCCGTACAAATATTAGAGGTCGCCTTTTCTCTACGTATATGTTGCTCTCTAGTCTGCAAAGCCATTCGATACGCTACATTGCCATAAGTATCTTCTGTCACACCAATGATCCTTCCTGGCATTTGTCTACGGTAGGCCTTTTTGGTCGCAAAATAAGCGGCATGTGGGCCACCATATCCTAGCGGGATTCCAAAACGTTGCGTCGTGCCGACTACGGCATCTGCCCCCATTTCTCCAGGGGCTTTTAGTAAAATTAAAGACATTAAATCTGCACAGACTACAGTCTTGACATCCTGCTCTTCTGCGGCAGCAATAATCGCTGAAGGATCTACTACTGCTCCATCGCAATTAGGATACTGCAACAGCACCCCAAATAAATCTGGATCTGTTAGCTGTAATTCAGCCGTTTCTGCAATAATTAATTCTATTCCTAATGGAATCGCTCGTCCTTTGATTAAATCAATGGTATGTGGAAAAGTCTTTTCGTCTATAAAAAACTTGTTGGCCTGTTTCTTACTTTTAGCTTTCGTTCGATATAGTAAAGTCATTGCCTCAGCCGCTGCCGTACCTTCATCTAGGAGCGAGGCATTGGCAATCTCCATCCCCGTTAGATCCGTTACTAAGGTTTGAAAATTGATTAATGCTTCTAAGCGTCCTTGAGCTATTTCTGCTTGGTAGGGTGTATAGGCCGTATACCAAGCTGGATTTTCTAAAATATTTCGTTGAATGACGGGTGGTGTTACACAATCATGGTACCCCATACCGATAAAAGATCGATATATCTTATTCTGTCCGATGAGTCGTTTAAAATTTTTGATAAAGGTGACCTCCGTTTGTGGGGCTGGTAATTCGAGGCCCTTTGGTAGCCGTATATTGGCGGGAATGGTTTCTGCAATCAATTGCTCTATGGAGCTTACTCCGATAGTTGTTAGCATTTGTTGGATGGCTGCAGTGTCAGGGCCAATGTGTCTATGCTCAAATTGTTCTTCAAAACTTTGATAGTCTTTCATAGCGATAAAATATGGATGGAGAAGTTAGAATTACTCTGCAAGTTCTTCATTCATCGCTTGTTAAAATTGTACAAAATTGCAGTATGGGATGTGGAGAGGTGAAGAGATTACATTTGCTTGTGTTACATAATAGAACGCGGAACTACTTTGTAGTCACGCGGATATCACGGATTTTGTAGGTCGTGAGGGACTTTGACAGTTTAATGGTGGATTTACTTTTGGTACATAATTTAACACGGAACTACTTCGTAGCCACGCGGATTCCATGGATTTTTGTAGGTCGTGAGAGATGTTGACGGTTTAGGGTCGAATTTGCTAGCGTGATATAATAGAACACGGAACTACTTCGTAGTCACGCGGAAACCACGGATTTTTGTAGGTCGTGAGTGATGTTGACAGTTTATTGGCTGGATTTGCTCTTGTTACATAATTCAACCTGTCTTCGCCAGGCAGGCGCGGAACTACTTCGTAGTCACGCGGATTCCATGGATTTTTGTAGGACGTGAGGGACTTTGACGGTTTAGGGGTGGATTTGCCCTTGTTACATAATTTAACACGGAGCTACTTTGTAGCCACTCAAATTCCACGGATTTTGTAGGTCGTGAGAAGATATAGGCTTAGTCAAATGCTGTGCAGATATAGGTTGTGTATACCTGTATTACAAAATAAAGAAAAAAAGTCAAAGTCGCTCACGACCTACTTAGATCCTTTTCATCCGCGTGACTACGAAGTAGTTCTGCGCCTGCCTGGCGAAGACAGGTTGAATTATGCTTAATAGGAAGCCTAGTAAAATCAAAATAAAGAAAGAGGTCAAAGTCGCTCACGACCTAGAACGCATCGCATACAGTAACCGTTTTAATCTGCGTAAATCTCGAAGAGATTTCCGTGCCTGCCTGGCAATATGACAGGTTGAATTATGTAACAATAAAGCCTAGGAAGCAAAGTATAAAGTCAACATCACCCCACCTTACTAGCAAACTGCTTAGGCGTAATACCAATAAATTTTTTAAAATGACGAATGAAATGGCTTTGGTCAAAAAAACCAGAACGGTAAGCGACTTCTGTAGAAGAATAACGTTGAGCTAATAACTTCTTAGCTTGTTCGATGCGAAGATTGAGCAGATATTGTCTTGGAGGTAGGTGGAAATGTTTTTTGAAAGTACGGACTAGCCCATATTCAGGCATATTGGTCATGGCTGCTAATTCCTTTATAGATACATCGCCTAGATAATTTAAGTGAAGATACTCTCTGACAAGTTTAGCTTCTTCAAAACCCTTTGGAATTTTAGATTGCACAGGTTTTTGACAAGCATATTTTTCGATGAGTGCTTGTAAGAATTTTATCAACAAGTGCTCCGATGCAATGTGGTCGCTGCCATAAATTAAATTAGGAAAAGCAGCATGTCCTTTTTGAAAGATTTTTTTGTCTTCAATGATAGGGGCTTGGAAAATTGGCAATTGATTAGGGTAGCCCATACTCGCCATTGCCCGCTTCATTATTTTTTGGGAAATGTACATACTGCTGAAATGCCACGGATGGTTTTTTACAGATTGTCCTGCATGAACATCATATGGATTCAAGACGAGCATGCCCCCTGTTTCTACGACTTGGGTAGACCCTGCATGTGAATAATCTCCTATCCCTAAATTGAGAAAAATAATCGTATAACTTTCGTGGAAGTGTGGTTTGAATTTATAAGTAGTGAAGGAACCAGTAAATAGCTCTAGATTGTCAATGGAGGCATTGACAAAATGTTTAGCATCGTTGATATGTGGCGTACTGGTTTTCAAATATTTTATTGCTGATTTGTTAAGTTTTATAAACGATATTCTATATGTTATAAAGGTACTAATTGTTTAGGGAAGGGTGGAGCTATTTTGATATTTTTTTTGCTGAAGCGACATAATTGAACCTGTCGCATCCGCCAGGCTATGGTATATACATATCTTTTAGCAGCTAAAGGATATACGGTGACGAAGCTATGCTCCTTGGGAGTTCTGTCCTAATTTTTTTGCTATAGACGGTGTC
>JALZWC010000538.1 GCA_023300255.1 Saprospiraceae bacterium
GATAGGTAAACCATGACTCATCGCTAATAATAACACCCCACTTTGATAAATTCTTCGGTAGGGTAAAATAAGTGCATCGGCCGCACTAAAATAGACATCTCGTTCTTCGTTTTCAATAAATCGAATTACTTCTGTTACTCTTTTTTTAATACCTAGTTTATCTATTAAACTTTGATACTGTGAATAATCGAAACGACGCGGTCGACCAGCAATAATTAATTCAATATCTTCTTCAATATTGGGCATAGCTTTTATGACTAGATCTAATCCTTTTACCGCTTTTATTTGTCCAAAAAATAAGAGATACCGTTTATTAGGGTCAAGACCTAATTGTTGTCTTGCCTCTTCTTTAGATATTTTCGTATTAATAAAATCTATATAATTCCCATGTGGAACAATACTTATTTTAGGAATATGTTGTTGCTCAATATGCTGCACTAAATTATCAAAACTAAATTGATTATGAACGACTAATTTTTTAGATACGCCATAAATATAATTTTTAATTCGGTCATTGTCTTGATCCAAAAAATCATTAACATCATGTACAATGGTAATAACTTTTAAACCAAAAATATTTGCCAACGCATATTGCGCCAATTCCTTCGTATAAGTGGAAAATAGATGAATTACAACGGTATCAATCCCTAAACGTTTACAATTCATATAGGATTTCAAATGTCCCATAAAGTAATTGTAGAAAGAACGAATATTAGACGTTTTGCTAGATTCAAAATAATTAAAAGCTGTAATACCTTGACCAGAGGTCTTGATATTAGAAAATAAATAGCTATCAATTCCTTGTAGATTCATTCCTCTAAGTAGGCCCAAATTGTAACAATCCATCCCAGATTTAATTCCAACATGATCGACTATTGCTATTTTTTTATGCATTCCAATGATTTAGATTTCTATTAATTAATTTAGCTAATCGCTGCCAATCTTCTTGATACAATTGATTTAAATAAGATCTATTTTTCTGTGATAGTATCGGTTTTTTTGATTTATCAAAAAACTTGGATTTCACGTAAGTGGTCACTCCCGAAGGCAACAAGGTTGTAACAGTGCTTCTTATCCATTTTTGTTTATACAAATCTCCCACTAGTGCATTCCGTGGAGCTAAAAAAGGATTATGCGTAGTAGCTAATTCTGTTTGAAAAGAATTGTCTATTTCTAAAAACTCATAGAGCTCTTGCATCACAGCGCCTACATCACTTTTCAAATCTTCGAATAAAAAAATCTTTATCTGATTGGGATCGAAGTAATCAAAGTATTGTTTCACCTGTTCATAATACAGACCTAACTCAATAAACTGCTGGTAATAGAGCTCTTGTTGTGGATGATTATTTTTTTGAAATACAATATCCTCAAAAGATAAATTATCAACAAATCCAAGACGGCTATCCATTAGATAATGCGAAAAACCTCTATCTATAGACTGCCGAAGCACCATAACTATTTTCGCATTCGGATTAAAGGAATGAAGTTTCTTTGCCGTTCTAGGATAAAATAAATAAGAAACGCTTGCTTCTCCAATTACTGGTTCTGTCGTATGTGCCTGAAATTGATTTTGGTACTGGGCTAAAGTAGATATATGTTCTTCTTTATAGTATAATTTCTGCTCTTTAATTGCTTGATAGGTAAAGTAATTGGTCTCCTTAATTGGAGACATATATACTCCTGGATGATCTTCTAAATAAGTGTATAAAGAGGTAGTCCCTGCCTTGGGAGCGCCTACTATAAAAAGATTTGGTTGAATCATTTTTAGTATTGAATAAGTCAAAATAGGATGGAGGATATTTTAAGATTGGAGTGTAAAAGAGGGCAATATAAAAGTGTATGATGTTATTTGTTCAGGAATCCTCCCCGACCCTCTCTTAAAAAGGGAGGGGGACATCTCCGAAACAAAATTCTCAATTCAGAGACGAAATATTCTCTCGCAACGTCTCCCACTCTTCCTAAGAGGGGGTCGGTGGGAGTTCTGAAGAGTGTGTTAAATTAATAACTTTATTTAATAATTACGCCTTCTTTAGTGAGCTGAATAAATTGATAGGTATACCCCGTCAAAATAAATGTAACAAAAGAACTAATAGCAGATACCGCCGAATTAGAAAAAAGGGAGGTCAACATAACGGTTGTAAATAAAGCACAGGAGGTCAGTACCAAATAATTTAATTCATATTGACTAGAAAATAAAAATAAACATAACTGGGTAATGACAATAATCACAAATAATAAAAAAGCTACTAAACCAACTAATCCTAATTGAGCACCAATACATCCAACAAAGCTTTCAGAAACAAAATCCTCATCAGCATGTCTTACGTCCCCTGTGTAAGTGGCGGCCATCTGTCCAGTTGAACCAAGTCCTCTCCCAGCAGGATATTTAAACGCATTTGCAACGCCTTTTGTTAAGCCGTGTAAATGTCGTTGATTATTCGCGCTAGACACATTGAAACTAGAAGAGTGAAAGAGCATAAAATACATCAATGGAATAATAATAGGAATAGCTAATCCTTTAACCAATCTCAAGAAAAAAAGTAGTACAATTACAATTGGAAACAATAAGCCACCTCGGGCATTAGTAAACAACAAGCCCAACAATAAAAAACCAACAATCAAAATAGTCTTTTTATTTCTCTCTCCAAGTGTAATTAAGGTAGCAATAACAGTCCCTAGAAATCGAGACAAAGAAGTGGCCTCTCCATTGAAGGCAACTAAGCGCCTTACTCGTTCTCCATCTTTATAAGTAAAATAATTTGTCGGGAGTCCTGACAAAGGTTCTAATTTAGGATACGTTCCCGTTTTGACTTTTGTATAGTCTATTATGTGAAAAATTTTATTCCAAAAATATTGCGGATAATTGTATTCTAATAAACCAAAAAGTACTTCCATTCCTGACAAAACTACGGCAAAATAGATCATTTGTAAAATGTCTATACCATAGTAATACATTAGACGACCCAACATAAAAAACACATAGATCATTAATAGCTCTCGGAAGGAGGCAATGCTAACAAACAAACTAGGAGAACTACCGGTAAATATGGATAAAAAACCATAGCCTAGAAAAAAGATGTATAACTTATCTATTAAACAGAGTTTAAAAGTTTGAAAGACATAAAAACCTAAAGTTAAAACTAAAATGACCGCATACATGTCTTTCATCGCTACTTGTACTTTCACAAAACTACTCCCCAAATAAGTGGGAGCTAGCATCGTCAGACAAGGCTGAAATAAGACAATAACAAATAAAAATTTTATGGAAGTCAAAGGATCTTGCCTAGTCAATAAAATGATAAAGGCAACAAATAAGAGTAGGTAAGCAATCGTTCCTATTGACGCTAATTTAGTACCTCCTAATATGCCCACTATAAAAAAAGGAAAAGAATAGCAAAAAAATGCTAGGACCAAGATTAACATCAAAGCTAGGTATAATTGCTTTCCAAATTCATATTGACCAGTTCTTTTTACAATGATATTCATCCTCGTGTAAGTTCTTTAGTATTGCACTTTTAACCGTGTAAATTAACGCGCACTAGTTGTACGTTCTTTTTTCATCGAAAAAAAAGAACCAAAAATTCTAGTCCAAAAAAACTCGCTCCGCTCAAACAGTTTTTGGAC
>JALZWC010000539.1 GCA_023300255.1 Saprospiraceae bacterium
GGATGTAGGGATGCTGCCCCTGGATTTTTATACACTCAAATAAATTGAGTGTAAAACAAAGTTGGGGCCATTCCTAGCCCAATTGGTCCGTTCACTTCCAGTGGTCGGATCAAGCTGGACGTCTCATCCGACCACTGGAAGTGATCGGATGAGTTAATTGGCTGCCACAGAATTGTTTTACACTCAAATAAATTAATTATCAAACTTATGTAAAATATCCAATAAATAAATTTACATATATTATTTTAATTCATTCAGTCCCTACATTCATTTAAACGAAGCAAAAGTCTCCCCGCTAAAAATGGGCCCTTTAATGTTATCAAAATTAATACTTTGGACAAAAGAGAGTTGGCATCATTTTCTTAAAGATTATAACAATAACTGTTGGTTTAACTTCTTCCTTAAGAGAACATAACTATACTTCAGTTTTCTATCCCTCCTTTATTTTAAGTACATGCTAATTGCTAATTAAAGCAAGTTCAATACTGTAAATTCCATTAAATAAATGAAGTTAATTCATCATTCGAATACTATTATAATAGTATTATCAATCCTATTCTCCTTCTCCTTTCTAAATGCACAAGACAATTGGACACGTACAAATCCTGGTGGTGGCGGAGCTACTTCTATGATAACCGCAACGGCAGGAGGGAAAATTCTTTCTGGCTCAGATTTAAGTGGTGTCTATATGTCTGATGATAATGGGGCAACTTGGTCTGTATTAGGTTCTGAGCAAGGCTTAACTAAAACAGAAGTAGTTTCCTTAGCCCCTCACTATAAGGACGAGGATGTGTTTTTGATTGGAACTGGCGAAGGAATTTATAAAACAACCAATGGTGGAGATTCCGCTTATGCTACTAATATTGAGTTTGTCAACGGATTGGGATATGTGGAAGCAATGGAACTCGCTCCTTCCGATGGACAAATTGGTTATGCCGCTCATCATGAATGGTGGGACCCGACTATGACACTTTTAACGACAACAGATGGTGGGGATAATTGGAATATTCACCCTACTACAGGTCTTCCTGTAGAGGCAAGTATTCTCAAAATATCAGTAACAGAGAATGATCCAAATACTGTGTATGTATTGACTGGAAAATCAAGATATAATTGTTCAGATCCTTGGCTATATAGATCGAGCGATGGTGGAAGCAATTGGACAAGAATAGGAATTGGTTTAAATGACATTTTAGATTTCGACTTGCATCCTACAGATAATAATAGCGTCTATGCTTCTACTTTTTCGGCAAATGATTGTAGTGCCCCTATCTGGAATTATGTTATGGGTAGTCCAAGTACAGGCGCCTTTTTTAAAAGTACGAATGGAGGAGTTGATTTTGAAGAAATTGGTCCGAATACTGGATTTATTAGTGTTGGTTCTAATCCAGATAATATTGCTGTTACCAATTTTTTATTTCCTATAGATTATAGTGGTAGCACTCCCGTTTACAATAGTCAAATGGGTACTTGGAAAACAATAAATAGTGGCACGAATTGGTCAATGACAGGAGACTTACCAAATTGGATAACGGGATGGCCCGTACTAAATTATGCTTATGTTTCCAGTTTTTATGGTTTGAACAAAACGATAACAAAAGATCGCAATAATCCCGACAAAGTTTATGGCGCTTTTGGAGGATATGCTTGGACCTCTTTAGATGGAGGAGATAATTTTACAAATATTGCCACGAACGAACTTTCCACTGGAAAATTTTTATCGACAGGAATGGACAATATAAATGGCAACAGTATTGACGTCTCCGATATAAATCCAAACACAATCTATGTAGGCTACTACGACCTTGGCTTTTGGTATTCTAGAGATCACGGCAAATCTTGGAGTTTTAGCCTTCCCGATCATACAAAATTTCCAGATCATGTATGGGGCGGCGGCGGCGGCGCTAATGCAAATTTCGTACTAAATGACCCAGCACGAGAAGCAGTTGTTTGGGCTACTTTTGGTGTAGAAAATGTGTCCACTAAAGGTGCTATTTTTAAAAGTACTGCCTTTGGAGAAGATTGGCAATGGAGCAATAATGGACTTGATTCTCTTGGAAGAAACACGCATGGTATGTCTATTGACATTAATAGTCCAGTCAACAACAGAACCTTGTATGTCACCCAAGATGGAGATGTCTATAAATCAATAGACGATGGAAATTCTTGGACATTAACGCTCGATAATGGTGGTTTAAAATTTACAGCGGTAGATCAATATGATTCGCAATTAATATATGCAGGAGGAGAAAATGGACTATGGCGGTCTATAGATGCTGGATCAAATTGGACAGAAGTTGGTCTAGTAGATATGCGATTTACTCGACAATTTCCAAATTCAGTAATGAGGGACGATATCGTTCCTACTAATAGTATTCCTTGGAGTAATCCTCCTGTTGAGGCTTGGAATGGTGTTTTTGAAATCAAGACAGATGTAAATAACCCAAACACTGTTTTTGTTAGCGTTTATGGTAAAGACAAAGGACTTTATAAGAGTATTGATGCTGGGATGAATTGGGCAAAATTGTATACGAATGATTGGTTAAGAGGCATTGCTATTGATCCTAATGATTCTAATGATTCTAATGATTCTAATAATATTTATATTTCTTCAGGGGCTGCTTATCATTCAGGGGGATATGAAACAGGTTCTGAAGGCGTTTTATTTTCAGAAGATGGAGGAATTAGTTGGACTTCCGTTAACAAAGATATGAGCTGGCCTTTTGCTGGCAGAATGGAAGTGGAGACAGGGAACAACCAACACCTCTGGGCTTGGTCACCAGGGACAGGCGTTCAATATTTATCAATTGACACAATTGTCGATGCAAGTAATGATATTGTTGATGCAGACAATGATACTATAAATGCCGATAGTGACTGCGATGATAGCGATGCTACTATAGGTGAAAAACAAATTCCTGGAACGTCCTGTGATGATGGTGATGTTATGACAGAAAATGATGCTATTCAAACAGATAGTTGTTCCTGTATGGGTATTGCAATAGTACCTTCAGGTTGTACAGCCCCAATAAATCCTGTAGCGTCCACTATAAATCCCCGAAGTATTAACATTGATTGGTCTGCTATACCGAATGCAATTAACTATACCATTCAAATACGATTTAAAGATGGTGTGAGATGGTTAGTTACAAAGACGCTAAGAACTAATAAAGTTCGAGTAGTTGGTCCGCTAAAAAATTATGAATATCGTATTAAATCTAATTGTGAAAATGGCGATTCTGAATATAGTTCTATTTATGAATTTTCAATTCCTACTAGTAATTTAAAATCAAATGCAAGTTCAAGAAGTGGTGACCCAGAAGAAATTCTGATTCAAGAGTCCGCTACTTTATATCCTAATCCTGTTAAAAATACTTTAAATTTATTCTACCCAGCAGTAGCTGATAACACTAATTTTGTGGTTTATAATATTACTGGCAAAGTAGTGTACCAACACAAAATGGCTGTGGAGACAGATAGTTATTCTTTTCCATTGGACCACTTAGATGCAGGATATTATATAGGTATCGTAGAAGAAAATGGAAAGAGGCGCTACGCTGATAAATTTGTAAAACAATAAGTTATTCTAAAAAACAGAAATCTAATACCTGAAAAAGCGACTAGAATATAGCTATATTCT
>JALZWC010000540.1 GCA_023300255.1 Saprospiraceae bacterium
AAATTAAGCATAGCTGGGCTACGGTTCCTTTTTTAGGATTTCTTAGAAGGAAAAAGGGCAGTTTAAAATGGCTAATTTATTCTTTCACTTTGCCTTAGAATAAAAACTACTAAACAACTTCATTATCTAGATTATCCACATTATTTTGAAGTACATTTTTAAACTTACGATTTTTAAACTTATCCTTATTTCTATGGTATTCAACTGCTTGATGAACATCCATAAATTGATTTTCTTTTCCTAGTTTAGCTATAAAATTAGATTTATGAAATAAGTCTCGAACAGGTCCTCTTACCCCTGTAATATAAAATTCGACATTGTTGTGCTCTAAAAATTCAAGAGCCGTTTCTAAGGCATGTAATCCACTTGAATCCATACTCGTAATACTAAAAGCGTTAAGTATTATTAGTTCTAAATCACCTTTTCTGTCTTTAACAATTTCTTCAATGGTGTCTTTAAAGTATTGTGCATTACCAAAAAATAGCTGTGCGTCAAATCGCATAATTAAGACATCTTCCATTTGCTCTGCATTTGGAAATCTTGATATATTTCTATAGAAACGGGTTTCTGGTATTTGTCCTAAAATAGCAATATGCGGTGTGGCAATTCTAAATAAGACCATTAGGATAGACAAGGTAACTCCAGCCATGACCCCAAATTCTATATCCATTATCAAGGTGGCAAAAAAGGTAAAGATCATCATTGTAAAATCACCTTTATGTGTACGCCAAAGATGAATAGCTTCTTTGTAATCAAAAAGTCCCTTCACGGATAAAAGGATAATAGCGGCTAATATAGCATTGGGCAGATAATAAAATAGCTCTGTTAGAAATAACAAAGAAATAGCAATTAAAATAGCCGTAATGATAGAGGACATTCCTGTTCTCGCACCCGCTTCATTATTTACAGCAGAGCGACTAAAGCTACCAGAAGAAGGAATGGCTTGGAAAAACGCACCAGCAACTTTTGCAATGCCTAAGGCCAGTAATTCTTGGTTGGCATCTATTTTATAATATTGATGTTTTGATTCCAAAATTTTGGCAATACCTATTGATCCGACAATACCTATGACGGTGACGGTTAAGACGGTAGGCATTACTAACTTAATGTTTTCTATGCTCCAATCGGGTAGTTGAAAACTAGGTAATCCCTGAGGAACCGTTCCAACAATATCAATTCCTTGTTGATCTAGTCTTAAAAAGCGGACTATTAGTATGCCTAATATGACGGCTATTAAAGAACCAGGAATTACTTTATTTATTTTTTTTAAACCAGATATTAAGGTGATCCCTCCAATACAAAAGAAAAAAGTGGGTAAATGTGTTTGTTCAAGATTATAAAAGACATATTGTAGTTTCCCAACCAAACTTAGCTCCCTAGGAATAGAAAAACCTAATAAATAGGAGAGCTGGCTAACTGCGATGATAACACCTGCGGCAGAAGTAAAGCCAGCTACTATAGGATGAGAAAGAAAATTAACTAAGAAGCCTAAGCGCAAAACACTCAGTAGGATTTGAAAAATACCAATGAGCAAACCTGTTAATAAAACATACGAAATGTACTCTGGAGAAAAAGGTTCTGCTATCTGGCTAATCCCTGCTAATAATAATAAAGCAGAAACAGCAACTGGGCCAATAGACATTTGCTGAGAAGTGCCCAAAATACCAAATAATAAGACAGGAAGTAACCCACCATACAAACCATATATAGGAGGCATGCCAGCTAATAAAGCATAAGCCATACCTTGAGGAACCAATAACACAGCGACTGTTAATCCCGCTAATAAATCACTTCGAAAATAAGTTTTATTATAAGAAGGTAACCACTGTAGAATAGGTAAGAATTGCTTGAAGTTCATACATTAAAATAACGAATTGTATGGAGCGTAGGCATTTAGTAACTACTAGCTTTAGCAATTCTGTAAATTAAACATTCTCCGAATTTGGAGTATTTTTTGGTTAATGGGTAAGTGTTCGTAAGTATACCGTTAAGCTACGAATATTCTTAGCGGACGATGTGGAAGTGTTATAAGGTAAGTTTAGCTAGTTAATTTCCTTCTGATTAAGCACTTGGACAAAATTAAATACCTAAACACATAGGCACATAGCCTATGTGCTCTATGTGCCTATGTGTTTAGAAAAAAAAATCTAATTATGTTTTTTATTTTATCCGACTACTTACTTAACTTCAGGCATTTCGCACACATCATCTCCTTTTTTACCACAAACGGAGCAATCCCCAATCTTACTCTTTAACATAGGGTTATTTTGCGCACAAGTTCCTCGAAAATTTTCTCCAACCACAATTTGACGAATATTAATCATCAAAAAAGATAAACCGAATGTAGCGAAAATGATAAGTGATATATAGAAGAATTCCATTGAGTATTAATTAAATTAGATGAAAAATAAGTATTCCTTGTACCTTTGGAATGAAACGGAGATAAAGGTATGTTTATTTTTGTTCCATTCCTTTACAAAGATAATGAGTTTTAACGTTCTTGTAAATAGAAGTCACAAAACAAAAATTAGTTTTAAGTCTTACAAAAACTAAATACAAAAATAGCCCCAAATAGAAATATCATACAAACAATACAAAAAAAGTCCTAACGGGACGCCCCTGTAACCCATGACGCAGTCATGGAAAACAACATCAAACAAGAACAGTCCCAACGGGACGACATCCTGTAGCCCATGACGCAGTCATGGGGAATAATGGGGAATAATGAAAAATAATAACGAATACCACGG
>JALZWC010000541.1 GCA_023300255.1 Saprospiraceae bacterium
AGTGAAGAGCCAATTGAAGAAAATATTGAAATTTGCAAAGACATTAGAATCGTAGAAATAGGGAGTCCACCTACACCTTTTGAACAGTAATTCATCTAGTATAACAAACAAGATTAGCCCAATAACTTGGGTGTATTTGAAAAGCATCTTTTTCTTTTAGATATTGAATCTTGGCATAATGAAGGGCATCAGTAGGCTGATGTCCTTCTGCTATTTTCTGATAAAAATTAGTAGTCAATTCATAAGTAGCATATTCATCAGCATTCCAAAGTGTTGAAACTACTGTATTCGCGCCTGCTTGTATAAAAGCACGAGTCAAGCTATATGTTCCCTCTCCCATTTGGGAAACACCGAAAGCAGACCGACAACTCGACAATAGAATTAGTGGCGTATTAAGATATAATTTTCCAATTTCAAATCCGTAAATTAAATTTTCAGGTTGCTCGTTAAGGTAAATTTTATTATCTAATTTTTCTAGGTTTGAAGATTGTGCATGAACAGAAAAATGAATAATATCTTTTTGTTGATAGTTATTAAAAAAATGATCTTTATTACTGTTCGCTCCCGAGTTCAAATTTAAGATAGCAGTAGGAAAACTATTTTTCAATTGATTTAGTTCTTTGTAACTATAGGTTAGAGAAGGTAAGGCATTGGAAAAATCATGAGAAGTACTTAAAGAATCAGAGAAGGCATATCCCAAAATGTTTAATTTTTTAGCACGCTTGAAGTCATAGCTGGAACTAGAAAAGAAACTTTTAACTGAACTACTATAACTAATAATATAGTCTTTAATTAAGAAAGGATAGTTTCTAAAATTTTCTTGGGGATTAACGGTGGTAGATAATAGAGATTCAAAAGAAATCAAAGAAAGAAATTCATCAGGTATAATTATTAAACGCCTACTCGTATTTAGTATTGAACTTACTGGGGCAATTAATAGGTCATAAATAGCATTAGCATGATTAACATAGGTTTCTCTTGTTACTTCCTCTTCTTTATTTCTTTCCAAATAACTGAATAAGCCATGAACTTGTTGCTTGAAATCTACTGTAATAGCTCTTTTAAAAATAGTAGCAGTATCTTTTGTAATTACTAAACAATAGATACTTTTTTCTGCCATAAAATATTGTAAAATAGCGCTATTAGTTGAATCAGTATATTTTTTAATTGTATCCCATGTAGGTATTTGTTGGTATTTTTTTGAATGAAAATATTTAGGGAATTCTTGTGAGTAGTACTGTTGTAAGTTTTCTTGTTCCCTTAATAAGTGTTCTAAATTTTCGGTGTAATCAGAGACATTCTTTAGGTTACTTAGCAATTTTACCTTTATTGATTTAATTTCAGAATTAATCAATCGTTCCTTGAGTAAAGAATCTTGAGGAATTAAGGTGGATTCATTTTGTTTTCTAGCAAGAACTTCTTGGTATAATAAAAATGATTTCAGGCGTTCTGAAAAAATATAAGCCCACCTCAAGTATTCTTCTTCATGACTAAGTTGATATAAACGATAAGTGGTAGCAAGTGCGTCTTCATAAAATTTCTTCCCCATATCTTTAATTAAAAATAGTATAGCATCTTCTTCAACAATTTTCCGACTTTGTAGATAAACAGAATCAAGTAGTGTTTGTATTTTAAACGCTTTTTTTAAAGATGGTACTGGATTATTCTCTACAAATGATTTTTCTAAATAAACCTGAGCTAATAAAGGGAAATTGAGATAATTATCTTCTTTATCAAAAAGTCGTATATCATTAAAGAAATCTATTTTATTTATATTCCTCTTATGTAATGAAGAATTTAGTAGTATATTTTTTTTCGCCAACTGTTCAGCTAAATCTAGTTGCCCAGAAATTTCATAACACTCAATCAAAACAAAGTATACATAATTTAATAAAGGTTGGGTAGTAGAAAAAGGAATAGTTTTTTTAAGAAATTTCTCATAATACGGAATTGCTTTCAAATGCTCTCCTTTTAAGAAAAAGTGATAATAACCAATTATTTCATTTGTATCTACTTGAATTTTCCCTGATCTATAAATTTCATTTTTTATTTGTTCTAAATAATGATAGAAGCATTTTTCATTTTTTTGGTACATGCATAATATCATTCTTTCTCTAAGAATTTCTTGTATTAAAGGATTGGACTTACCATACTTTTTTGCCAAAAATAATGCTCTATCAAATTCGTCTTGTGTTACCTTCTGATAATCTTTATCATTTTCTTTTTCATCTAATCTTTTTATTTTCTTTAGTATATGCCCTTTTAATAAATGACTTTCAGCTATTAATAATGTGTCTGGAAAAGGAGCATGATAAAGTAAATCAAGTGCTTCATTGACATACAACAAACCATTTACATAATCTCTTTTTTGCTGTGTAACTTTTGCTTTAGCATAATAAAAACTTGATTTTAAACTTTCAATACCTGTTTCCTTT
Source organism: Saprospiraceae bacterium (assembly GCA_023300255.1). Taxonomy (GTDB): domain Bacteria; phylum Bacteroidota; class Bacteroidia; order Chitinophagales; family Saprospiraceae; genus JAFMDF01. The sequence continues at coordinate 2,436 of JALZWC010000541.1, forward strand.
TCAACTAAATCAAAAGCTTTACGAATGTAAAAGAAACTTGAGTCCTTATGAAAAGTATAAAATTTATAAATCATCCCAACCTCATTAATGCACTCTGCATACCGAAAGTGTGTCTCTCCATAAATATCTAGGTAAATCAACATAGCGGCATCATATTGCCGAAGAGCTTCTTCTATATCATAAATTTCTTTTAAATATGTAGCATGATTAAATAAATAATCAGCATACAATTCTTTTTCTCTTTGTAAAGTAGTTAATGAAGTTTTTAATTCTTCTAAGATAGGTTTTGCTAACTCTATCTCGTGCATTTTCAACAACGCATATATCTGTTGATTTTTTAAATATAACTGTTCAGAAATAGTTAGAGTAGAAGTATCAACTTTTTGGTATGCATCAATAGCTTTCAAATAGTCCCCTTGCCATTTGAATATATCCGCAGAATATAAACTTTCATGAATTACCGGTTGGTGAATATAATCTATTATAAAGGGAGTAATAGGAGCAGGCTCTAATACTACTTCAGATTTGCAGGAAATCATTAAGAAAATTAAACTAAAAAGAAACAAGGTTCTCATTTTTTAAAATTTAGTAAGCATCAGTACTACCTCAATCTAGGCTTCACTCCAATAAAATCCGTAATCCCTTCATAAGCCAAGGCAAACTCTAAAACTCGTTTGTCATATCTAAACCTCCCTATAATTTGCAGGAATAATTATCATCCTTTTCATCAAACCCAACGGGTACATTCTCCCCAGATATTCCACCAAGACTTGCCAGTATAATGACCTCCATCAAATGATTTTAGATATCTACTGGTTGACCATTGATAGTGCCTTTACAAAGTTAATCCCCCGTCAATAATTAACTGCTGTCCTGTTATGTAGCTTGCCAATGGCGATGCTAAAAACAAAGCCCCACCCGCAATATCTTGAGGTGTGCCAAATCTTGGAATTGGGTTTCGTTTTTTGAATGCCGCTTCTTGTGTTTCTCCAGCTTGATTAGCAGTCAATTTAGTCGGAACCATACCAGGTGCAATACCATTCACTCGAATACCTTTTCGTCCCCATTTCATAGCTAGCCCCTTAGTCAATTGTACTAATCCTGCTTTACTGGCCGTATAGGCTGGATTATTCAAAGCAGGACGGATGGAAACAACAGAATCTATATTAGGAATGTGTATGGAATAAGTTCGTAATTTAGGGTAGCTTATTTTGTTCTTAGTTTTTGCTTTAATGAAGGATAATTGTTGATACTTTGACTGAAT
>JALZWC010000542.1 GCA_023300255.1 Saprospiraceae bacterium
AAACCATACAGGTTTTAGAATAGAGAAGCGGGAGCAAAGAATAGAGACGTATTTCGTTTAAAAAACAATGAAGTTTTGTTGTTTTTTAAACTAAATGAGTCTCTGTTCTCTACTCTCTTTTCTCTGTTCTAATTTAAAGCACTAAAGTAGAATTAGTAACCACTACTTAATCATTGACCGCCTCCTAGAGAGGACAGAGATTATCTTTTTTATTAAACCAAAAAAAAATCTAATAATGACAACGACCACAACTTTAGCTCAAGAATTCATAGAGAAGGAAGATAAGTATGGAGCACATAACTATCATCCATTACCAGTCGTCTTAGCAAGAGGAGAGGGCGTATATGTATGGGATGTAGCAGGAAAGAAATATTTCGATTTCCTTTCCGCCTATTCTTCCGTTAATCAAGGACATTGCCATCCTCGTATTTTAAAAGCAATGACGGATCAAGCAGCTACTTTGACTTTGACCTCTAGAGCTTTTCATAATAACTTGTTAGCTGTTTTTGAAGAACATTTACATCAGATATTTGGATATGACAAGGCACTGCCTATGAACTCTGGCGTAGAGGCGGTAGAGACAGCGATGAAGTTGTGTAGAAAATGGGCGTATGAAGTGAAAGGAGTTGCTGCAAATCAGGCGACTATTATTTTTGCCAAAGATAATTTTCATGGAAGAACATTATCTGTGATCTCTGCTTCCAATGATCCTGTTAGTCGAATTGGTTTTGGTCCATACATGAATGGAATGGATGCTGTGCCTTATAACGACTTAGTCGCTCTAGAAGCAAAATTTGCAGCCAATCCAAATATAGCTGCCTTTATAGTTGAACCTATTCAAGGGGAAGCTGGTGTGGTCGTTCCTGATGCAGATTACTTGCCAACAGTGGCTAAGTTATGTAAGCAATATAATGTGCTATTTGTAGCAGATGAGATTCAATCAGGTCTTGGTCGAACGGGTCAATTATTAGAGACTTATCTGGATGGCGGAGATACTAAGTTGAGACCCGATATTATTATTTTAGGGAAAGCACTATCTGGTGGATTTATGCCTGTTTCTGCAGTTCTTGCAGATGATGAAATTATGTTGACCATTAAGCCTGGAGAGCATGGCTCTACTTATGGGGGAAATCCTTTAGCTTGTGCGGTGGCAATGGAATCCTTAAAGATTCTGATTGAAGAAGAATTGCCACAGAATGCCTATAAGATGGGGAAATTATTTAGAGCCGGTTTAGAAGCGATTGCTAAGAAAAATTCGCTCATCCAATTGGTAAGAGGAAAAGGCTTATTGAATGCCATTGTCATTAACAGTGATGAACATTCTTCTTTAGCATGGGATATTTGCATGAAGATGCGAGATTATGGTTTGTTAGCAAAACCTACTCATGGTAATAAAATACGATTAGCTCCACCATTAGTTATTACAGAAGAACAAATTGGAGAGTCTTTGGCTATTATAGAGAAGGCTTTATCTGAATTTTCTTAATAAGCTACTTACTACTTAGTTACCTATTTCTTAACCACATAGGTATATAGGGCACATAGTATAGAAACCTATGTGCCCTATGTATCTATGTGGTTAAAAAAACTAATATATTTTTAATGGCGCAAGCCATTCTCCAACACATAGGTACATAGGACACATAGTACAGAAACCTATGTGCCCTATGTATCTATGTGGTTAAAAAAACCTAATATATTTTTAATGGCGCAAGCCATTCTCAAATAGTCAAAACCAATTTTTTAAATAAATTCTCCAAAATCGATACCATGTCAGATGCGATCTTCACAGTACCTGTACCTACCAATGAAAAGGTACTAAGTTATGCCCCAAAATCGGCAGAAAGAAAAGAACTGCAAGCTATGCTAAAGCAGTTGAAATCTAAAAAGCAGGATATTCCTATGACCATAGGAGGTCAAAAAATAACGACCAAGAAGAAAATTTCAATACATCCACCACATGAAATAAAGCACACCTTAGGCTATTTTAATCAAGGTACTGCTACTCATGTAAAACAAGCAATTAATGCAGCCTTAGCAGCAAAAGCAGATTGGGAAAATACACCATGGCAAGATCGAGCGGCTATCTTTTTAAGAGCGGCAGATTTATTGGCAGGGCCTTTTCGAGCAAAGATGAACGCTGCAACGATGTTGGCACAATCTAAAAATGCCTACCAAGCGGAGATCGATGCAGTAGCAGAATTCTGTGATTTTCTTCGGTTCAATGTGCAGTATATGACGGAGATATATGCGCAACAACCACCATTGAGTCCGCCAACGATTTGGAACCGATTAGAGTACCGACCATTAGAGGGATTCATATTTGCTATTACGCCTTTTAATTTTACTTCTATTGCAGGCAATCTATGTGCAGCACCAGCATTGATGGGTAACACGATTGTATGGAAAGCTTCAGATGCACAGATTTATTCTGCGGCAGTATTAATGGAATTATTTGAAGCAGCAGGCTTGCCAGCAGGGGTGATTAATTTGGTATTTGTAGATGGACCAGTAGCAGGTAAAGTAGTTTTTGAACATCCAGAATTTGCAGGTTTACACTTCACAGGAAGTACTAAAGTATTTCAACAACTTTGGCAAACAATAGGTAATAACATCACGAAGTATAATAGTTATCCTAGAATAGTAGGGGAGACAGGTGGAAAAGATTTTGTGATGGTACACCCTTCTGCGGATGCTAAACAAGTGGCTACTGCTTTAACCAGAGGCTCTTTTGAATATCAAGGACAAAAATGTTCTGCGGCATCTCGTGCCTATCTTCCAAAAAGTCTTTGGACAGCGGTGAAAAAATATATGACTGCCGACGCGAAGAGTATGAAAATGGGAAGTCCAGAAGATTTTACTAATTTCATCAATGCCGTTATTAGTGAACAATCTTTTGATAAGATTACTAAATATATTGCAAAGGCGAAGGAGGACAAATCAGCAAAAATAGTATTCGGAGGAAAGAGCAGTAAGACGAAAGGATATTTTATTGCACCAACACTCATAGAGACAACAGATCCTAAGTACACGACCATGTGTGATGAATTATTCGGACCTGTACTAACGGTTTATGTCTATGAGGATGAAGACTATGAGGCTACTTTAAAGCTAGTAGATACAACCTCTCCTTATGCATTAACAGGTGCGGTATTTTCAAATGATAGAGCGGCTACTTTATTAGCAATGGAGGTATTAAAACATGCAGCTGGTAATTTTTATATCAATGATAAGCCAACGGGTGCAGTTGTTGGACAACAACCTTTTGGTGGAGCAAGAGGCTCTGGTACAAATGATAAAGCAGGATCTATCTTAAATTTATATCGTTGGGTTTCTCCACGTACAATTAAAGAGAATTTTAATCCACCAACGGATTATCGCTATCCATTTCTGAAGAAGGGGTAGACTGAGTTTTCGAGAAAATGATAGGAAATTTTTGAACCCATGATCACAGAGACACAGAGAACATATAACTCTGTGTTTCTGTGCCTCTGTGTTCAAAATTAAATTTAACTTGTCATTGCTCCCTACTCAAATAAAACCAAACAATGTCAAGCATAAAAATAATTAAGAACCGCTCTGATATAGGAGCGGGTACACGAGGCTCTGATTTAGGTGTTGATGCGATTGAAATTGCCGCAATTAATAAAGGGAATCATTATTTCAATCAGTACGAATATGAAGATGTGGAGACACATAATGAATCTGTTTATGATAGGGTGAATAACTCCTTTGCAAAACGAGTTGGCCATGTGTTAGAGCAATGCACAAGGATAAGTTTAGTGGTGAAAAAGAATTTACAAAATGATTTTTTTCCAATTGTTCTATCTGGTGATCACTCTGCTGCATTAGGCACCATTAGTGGAATTAAATCAGCTTATCCTGAAAAAAAATTGGGCGTTATCTGGATTGACGCTCATGCAGATTTACACTCTCCTTATACCTCTCCATCTGGAAATATTCATGGGATGCCTTTAGCGGCAGCATTGGATAGTGATAATCTAGATTGTCAAATCAATGAAGTGATAGGAGACACAGAAAAATACTGGTGGGCATTAAAAAATATTGGCGTAAAAGGCGCTAAACTTTCTCCGGAGCATTTAATTTATTTTGGAGTTCGTTCTACAGAAGCTCCTGAAGATCAGCAAATGGAGGAGATGAGTTTGCGTAATTATATGGTAGCGGAGATTCGCTATCGAGGACTTAGTGTTTGTGTACAGGAAGCTTTAACACAATTAAAAGACTGTGATCATATTTACATTTCTTTTGATGTAGACAGTTTAGATTGCGATTTAGTTTCTTACGGAACTGGGACTCCTGTCCCAAAAGGTTTTGATCCTAGTGAAGCCAAAGAAATTATTAAAGAATTGATAGCTTCTGATAAAGTAGTTTGTCTAGAATTTGTAGAAGTAAATCCTTTGTTAGACACTAAGGGAAATAAGATGGCAGAGACTGCATTTGAGGTGTTAGACGATGTAACCGTTACTTTGAATCAGCATTTGTAATCTTTTAAGCCTAAATTTATGCCTAGCCAAATCACTTCAACTATTATGATGGTTCGACCTGCCAATTTTGGTTTTAATCCAGAAACGGCGGCCACTAATACCTTCCAAAAGAATGATACCTCTAACACTATAAACACTATTAAAGAAAAAGCCATCTTGGAATTTGATGCTTTCGTTGAGAAATTGAAGGCAAATGGTATGCAAGTAAAAGTCGTGCAAGATACTTTGATACCTATTAAAACGGATTCTGTATTTCCTAATAATTGGATCTCTTTTCATGAGGATGGTTTATTGATTACCTATCCTATGTTTTCTCCAAATAGAAGGCTAGAGCGTAGACCAGAACTCATTGAATCTTTTAGTCGAGAATATAATATAAAAAACCATATTCGATTAGAAAAATGGGAAAGTACGCCTCAATATTTAGAAGGGACAGGAAGTATTATTATCGACAGAGCTAACCAAATTGCTTATGCGAGTTTGTCTATAAGAACAGACGAAAAGCTGTTTGAGGACTATTGCCAATTTATGAAGTATAAAAAGGTAGTTTTCAATAGTGTAGATGTAGATGGAATCCCTATTTACCACACGAATGTAATGATGGCGATAGGAATTGACTTCGTTATAATTTGCCTGGATAGTATACCTGATCTTATAGAGAAAGAAAAACTGAAGGAACAATTTGCAGAGACTAATAAAAAAATAATTACGATCTCTTTAGATCAAATGGCTCAATTTGCTGGTAATATGTTGCAAGTAAAGAACACAGAAGATAAATCTTTTTTGGTGATGTCTACTCAAGCTTTTAATTCTTTAAATAAAGATCAAATTCAACAAATAGAAGCACATACTAATATTTTACATAGTGATATAAGGACGATTGAAACTTATGGCGGAGGGAGTGCTCGATGTATGATTGCGGAGGTTTTCTCGTAGGGAACCTTTTTGTCGTTACTAAGGAATGTGTATGAAATAACTTCGTAATTTATGCTGCTTCTTTTGCTCTTACTTTTCACTTTAATTCAGTCAAAGTATCAACAATTATCCTTCATTAAAGCAAAAACTAAGAACAAAATAAGCTACCCTAAATTACGAACTTATTCCATAC
>JALZWC010000543.1 GCA_023300255.1 Saprospiraceae bacterium
AGAAGTTACGGAGCTATTGTATGGGCAATCCCTTGTGGTTGCCCTACCTAGCAGGGGCAACCACAAGGGATTGCCCATACTGCAAACTAAACTCAAGGAGCAATGTTAGGCGGGTAGCCCATTATGATTTTTAAACATTGATTGTCAATGTCTTACGACTTTATACTTACTACTTCATACTTTATACTTCATACTTAACTAACAACTTCTATTGATAAAAACACATTATGAATTTCACTGAACTAGAACAACAAATACGGATCCTTATCTCTAAAGACGAAATTGCTGCCGCTATTGACTTACTCAATAACTCATTTGAAGGTCAGGAAGGCATTGATGCTATTATACTACAATCGGGAAGGTACCACTCTCTAAAAAAAGAACAGCTTAATGGTACAATAGACTTTGATACCTTACAAACATCTTTAAACCAATTACGCGCCAATATTCTAACTTTTGTAAATACACAAAAGGAAATGGATCAAATTGATGGTAATTCCAACAAAAGTAATACGATCAAACGTGATTTAAAGCTTTCGATGGCTAGAATTTCTATCTTATGGCTATTAGTTGACATACAACAGAATGAAGACGGGCTAAGTATCACTGAAATACGGGAACAAACGAATGTGGAAAGCCGGAGAAACATCCATCAGAGCTTGGAAGAAATGGCAGATGGAGAACTGATAGAAAAAATTAGAGTTGGAAATAATACTTTCTGGAAGATAACAGAGAAAGGATTAACAATAGCGGAGCAATTTGAGAATTCACCTATTTGGAATCCTGGATAACGGATGGGGATTTACAAAACACTACTTCTGTTTTACGTCCGAAGAGAGACGGGTGCTACATAAGCCCCTTCCGAATGTCCCGAATTCTGTAGGTGTTCAAGACTCCACTTTGCTATTTCTCTAATTCCTAGAAAATTAGCTAGACCAATACATAATTGGTCTTTAAATACATGGTTCATATTTTATGAATTAGTTAAAAAAATATTGAAGGTTTAGTGGGTTGTATAGCTATGCATAGATTCCTTCCAGAACTAGCATAATACTACCCGTCTTATCTTTAATAAAGTATATAAATATATATACTATGTAACAAAAAACTAACAGAAATAATTCACTGGAAAGGAAAAAGATTTATAGATTTTTTTGTCAAGAGTAGACCTCTTCTATATATAGTGTTTTTATTTTAATATATATACCCAAGAGGTGTTCCGTTAATTAATTTTTATTCATTTAAAGACCAATCATATTTCATGAATTTAACGGTCGTCTTCTTAGTTAGGGGTGTATCAGTATAAGGAGTAATATATTTTACTAAATTGCCTGTCCGATTTTTACCACCAAATAATCGACTCCACCATCCTGCATTTGTAAAATCAGTACTATACCATTTAAAGATATTTGATATAACAATAGTATTAGAATCGCTTAAATTATTTTTCCCAGTATCGGCTAAGAATATTCTTGTTTGCTCCGTTAATTGCTCATCTAATCGTTCTGCTATATAAGCTTCATTGAGTAAAGCGGGACAAGAAAAAGAAGCGCAATTCACTGCAAAGTGAATACGAGGTTCGTTAAATTCTTTTCTGATCATAGTATGTTCAACATCATTTAAAGTCATTTCTTCACCACCAATACTAAAGAATTTTATATCCCAAACGCTATTAATGAATGGTATCCCATTTTTAATATCTTTTATACTTTTTAAAGGATAATGGTCTACTATTAACTTTACGGTATATGCATTATAAACATTAATCCAATAAGCTAATTGTTCATCCTCACTCCAAGTCTTTTTATCAGGTGGATTATTGGATAGAATTTGGAGATAGTTGTCAAAAGCTTCTTTATCTTCAATAAATCCTTTATAATTAACGGTGCCATCTTGAGTGACGTGCTTTTGTAATAAGATGGTCCATAAGCTATGATCTATCGAATTAAAAGTACTTGTTACTTTAGGTGTTGTATTAAAAGCAAAGAATAAAAGATTGATGGACAGAAACAATTTTATCATAATGTTAATTTTAGTCCAAATATAACCACTTAAGTCTAAAAAGTGTTATATCAATTATGTCTTATTTAATACAAAAGAGGTAGATGCTCCTGATAAATTCTCTAAGGGTTTTGCCCAAGTATTTAATAACCAATGTGCTTGTCGTACATATCTACTTAGATAATAACTGGTAGACTTGTTTCTAAGACTGGAAAAAGGGCAAGCCATGTTGTGATATTTATTATCACGTCATTCCTAAATGATCTATTGCTTTTTTTATCTCTTGAAAGGATTTTCTATGGACTAAGAGATTCGTTTGAAACAAGTGATGAAAACAATCATATAAGTAGTCGGACATAAATAAGAAGCCATTTAAAATCAGTAATTGTTGAGCGAGTTCCAAATCATATATAAGTACAGCGGAAGTTGAAAGATGGGTATTCCAAGGAGTGGAATCTCCATGTACTAAGGTAGTAGTAGGTATAGCTTGGCTTTTGTTGTTTGCCAATAAAATTGACAATGTTTATAATTGTAATTTGTTCTTATATTTTAATAAGAATTAAGTGTGCAGCAGCTACTCTCCCTGTATATGTTGAGTTAGAAGGGGAAAAACAAGCATTACAGCCTCCTTTATCTGCTTAGTTAGGAATTCGAATTTGACTTGATCGATATGTTCTTTCTTGATCATCTTTTCAATAGTTGCTGATTGGAGTTGTTGGGTTTTCATTCCCAGCATCATAAAATTAGGTTTTAGTCGATGAGCAGTGTTGTGTACTATCTCCCAATCTTTTTCTATAATGGCGGTCTCTAACAGCTCCAATGCAGTAGGGATTTCCTGTAGAAAAGTTTGGACCATACCTTTTACAAATTGCTCGTCCCCATTACTGAAATTGTATAAATATTCTAGATCGAAGGTAGCAGGAGATTCATTTTCTATTTCAGGCATATTGAATTGTGATTTTATATTAGACTTGTTACCCCTTTAAAAATAGTTATATGAAATTTGGATTTTTTTGATTAAAAATAGCAGAAAAAGACATTTTCAAATAGCTGTAATTTAAAGGGTAATAAGTCTATTGGACTTGTATATTTCTATTTAAGGGATCAGGAAATAAATAATCTACCATTCTAACTTGTCCTTTTTCCTTGTAAAAAAACTTAAAAATGAAGCCGTAGCTCTGCTATGCCTTAATTTTGAAGCTTCTTTACAAGAAAAAATTACTGCGCCAT
>JALZWC010000544.1 GCA_023300255.1 Saprospiraceae bacterium
CTCGCTTTGTGTCTTCGTGTCTTTGTGGCAATGTCAACCAACTAGATAAACTTGTCAAATTTGGTCTGTTTTTAAACGAAATACTCCTTTATTCTCTGCTCTCCTTTTTATACTCTAAAACCTGTATTGTTTTAAAGAGAAATCATCCAAAAAACTACCCCTCATTATGGAAGGCATATTAAAAAATAACGAATTTCAACAGAAATTAATAAAAATCGCGAAGGAACAAGGAAAATCTCAAATCGATGTATATCGAGAAGCAGAAGGTTATTTAAAGGAGTTATATGCGGCTCAACAACCATTTGCAAATGTAGCTGCAATAGAGTTATCCAATTTTATTCTTTCTAGAGGATATGATAAAACGATAGATGTTAATCCTGCCGAAATAAAAGAGCTTACCAAGACCATGCGGAAGCACCCCGTAGCTTTTGTCATGACTCATAAGACCTATATAGATATGTTAGTCTTAGCTGTAGTTTTGGCAAGACACGGTTTACCGCTTCCCTACACCTTTGCTGGAGCCAATATGAATATGGTCGGCTTGGGACAATTAGGTAAACAGAGTGGTTTCATTTTTATCCGTCGATCCTTCAAAGACAATCCAGTTTATAAAGCAACCCTTCGACAATTCATTGCTACTAGAGTAAATGAAAAAGCACATTTTATGTGGTCGATAGAAGGTACTCGATCTAGAACAGGGAAGCTTGTTTGGCCAAAGATGGGTATTTTGAAATACATTATGGAGGCTGAACAAGACTCTAAAGAAGAAGTTCAATACGTTCCCGTTTCTATTGTCTATGATCTAATTCCTGATGTATCCGACATGACCGAAGAAGGAAGGGGGAAGGCTAAAAAAGCAGAAAGCCTTACTTGGTTTATGGATTACGTGCGCAAAATGGGAGGTAAATTCGGTCGGATCTCTCTTAGATTTGGAGAACCAGTTTTGATTAAGGAAAAACATAATGCTCCTATTCCAGATATGGAGGAAGAGCACCATGCGGCTCCTAGCCAATTGTCTAAATTTGCTTTTGAATTGGTGCACCGAATTAATCAAATAACACCCGTTACAACTACTTCTTTAATATGTACTTCTTTACTAAGTAAATATGCTTTACCTAAGCGAGCGATAGAAAGTGATATAGCAGAGTTAATGAAGGTGATTGAATACCACAATCCTGATGCCTTGGTAGATAGAGGAAAGCCAATTGGAGAAAGCGTTCGCACCGCCTTGAGTTTGTTAAATCGAGCTAAATTAGTGCAAACACAAGGAGAAGGTTTAAATGCTAAGTATGTGTTGTCTACGGAAAATTACTTGTCCGCCAATTATTATTCCAATATGTCGGTGCATCATTTATACCGTCGAGCATTTATAGAATTAGCCTTGGAGCAGGTAAGAAAACTCCCTCCTTCAGATAGATTATTTGCTTTTTGGGAAGCGATTATGAAGTTAAGAGACTTATTTAAATTTGAGTTTTTCTATTCAAATAAATCTACATTTTGTGATGAAATAGAGGAAGATTTGAGTTTCTTTCATAAAGACTGGAATAAGCAAATCCAAGCAAAGAAGGACCCAATCTTGTCGATGGTCAAGACCCAAAAAATCATCACAGCACCTACTGTTTTATATACTTATGTAGAAGCGTATCAAGTAGTTGGACAAGCCTTATTAAATTGGAAAACAGCACAAGTATTTGATGAGAAAATATTTATTAAAACTTGCCTAACATTAGGAGAAGAATTAAAATGGCAAGGAAAAATTCAAAGAATCGAAACCGTCTCTAAACCATTTTTAGTCAATGGTATTCGATTAATTAAAAATAGAGATTTAATACCTACTAGAAAAAATAAGAAAGTAAAAGCCATTAAACAATTTCTAAAAGAATTAGATACTGTTGCAAAAGGAATTCATCGTTTACAAAAAATCACACTCGCCAAACCTGTAGAACATTTTCCTACTATTCCAATTGAAAGAGATATCGTACCTGGCTCGAAAACTGATAGTATTACTAAAGACATTTTAGCAGGAGAATCAGGTGCTCACATCGGCGCATTTTTCGATTTGGATCGAACTATTATTAAGGACTTCTCCGCTAAGCAATTTTTTAAAACTCGTGCCTTAAGTGGAAAAATGACTTCCCAAGAAATTGTGGCACAGCTAGCTGGGGTATTTTTGTATGCAACAGATGACAGAAACTTTGCAGCATTAGCTGCAATGGGTGCAAAAGGGGTAAAGGGCGTTCCAGAGAAAGTATTTTTAGAAGTTGGAGAAGAAGTCTATAACAAACACTTAGCAGATGCCATTTATCCAGAATCCAGAGCATTAATAGCCGCTCATATCAGTAAAGGCCATACGGTGGCAATAGTCTCTGCTGCTACACCTTACCAAGTGAGTCCCGTAGCTAGAGATGTCGGTATTGAGCATATTATGTGTACTCGGATGGAGGTAGAAAACGAAAAATTCACAGGTGAAATTATCGAACCAGCTTGCTGGGGTGCAGGTAAAGCACACGCGGCTAAGGAATTAACAAAACAATTTGATTTAGATTTAGCTAAGAGTTATTTCTACACAGATAGCGCAGAAGATATGCCACTAATGGAGATCGTAGGATATCCAGTTGCCATTAATCCTGATCCTAAATTATCTAGTTTCGCTTTTCAAAATGATTGGCCTATTTATCGGTTTGATGATGATCAACCGTCCAAATTAACAGGTTTGATTAGAACTGGTTTAGCAGCTAGTAGTTTGATACCTGGGGCTATGATGGGTATAGCAGCAGGACTGAATACTTTATCTTGGGATAACGGAATTAACACCATGATTGGCACTATTGGTGATTTAGTGACCTCTATCGCAGGCGTTCATTTAGCCGTAAAAGGAGAAGAACATCTATTCACTCACCGTCCAGCTGTTTTTATGATTAATCATCAAAGCAATATGGATATGTTCATTGCTTCTAAATTGATCCGAAAAGATTTTTCTGGAATTGCCAAAAAGGAACTACAGAATTATCCGATTATAGGACAAATTATGCAAGCAGGTGGAGTTATATTTATTGATCGAAAAGATCGAGAGAAAGCTATTGAAGCAATGAAACCTGCAGTAGATGCCTTAAAGAATGGAACCTCTATTGTGATTTTTCCAGAAGGTACTCGAAGTCGAAGTTATCAACTAGGTCCGTTCAAAAAAGGGGCGTTTCATTTGGCGATGGAAGCAGGGGTTCCTATTATTCCTATGGTTTTAAAAAATGCGCATGATGTCTTACCTAGAGGCGCAGCTTTAATGAAACCAAGTGTAGTAAATGTATGTATTCTTCCTCCAATACCAACTACGGATTGGACTAAAAAAAATCTGAACCAAAACGTAGCTATGGTTAGAGATTTATTTTTAAAAGAATTAGGACAAAAAGATGCTATTCAAAAAATAAAAGGTAACGCAGCTTCTGATTAGTAATGATTATGATCCTAAACTACTAATTCAACATATACAAAACAGGCTTACTGGGAGCCGCATCTAAATGCATAGAAGGGATTTGAATATTTAGTAAATATAATCCATCAACAATATTATTTGGGACATAGATTAATTCTGTAATTGTGCAATCTATTCTAGTATGATCTTTTGCGGCTTTATTTTCTACATTCCAAAATAAACGATGATTTAATAATTGTCCTCCATCTTCTTCTTTATCAACAGAAGGTAAATCTAATAATAGATGTTTTATATTTTGTTGTACTAAAAATTCCATTGCCGCTGTTTCTAGATAAGGAGGATTTTTTCCTGAATAATTTATACTAGTTTTCTTGGGCGTATTGGGTACCGTTCGTATCACTATGGCTTCTGGCAAATTAGGCGGGCAAGCTTTTTGTAATGTCTCTTTAGTAATTAGTCGGTCCCCATTCTCTGTCATAGAGATAGGCACACTTACCAACTGTGCAATAAAATGAAATTGCTTTAATTGCTCATTAATAGATTCTTGTTTTTCTGTGATATGTCCTAGACACTCTGTATGGGTACCATGTCCATGAGGATTCATTTGGACCTCAAAAAAATTGATTGGGGCGCCTTCTTTTACTGCTCCTATAAAGTCTCCTGCTATATAAGGTCGAACTACATAATCCTTGGCATAGAAACATTTTACCTGACCTATGGGAATAGATATATCTATAGGATTTTTTGTATCGCAGGTATAGGTGATTTTGTTGTGAGTTAGTTGGAGTTTCATTTAATTTTATGCTGTATGCTTAATACAAATCTTTATAACAAAACCTCTGGTACTTTATTTCCCAAGAGCACACTTCCTCCCGTCCGATAATTAATGGAAGACACCATACCATGCTGCGTCACCACATTCATATCTCTAAGCAATTCTTCTAATTTTTGGGTTTCCCAAATGGAGTATCCTCCACCTAAACGATAGGCTTCTTGTACAACTTGATGCGCTAATTTAGTAGTATGCGCATTTGCTATTCTAATCTTGGCCTTCGTTTCTTTCGAACAAATTCCATTTAGTGTTTCTTGCTCTGCTTCTTGAATAGTAGTTTGAAAGAGGGCTTTTGCAGCAAAAAAATCCGCCATTACTTTAGCTATATGGGTTTGTATCTCTGGCTGTTTAGCAAGCACTTTACCTTGACCAAACGGTTTTTTCTGCTGTACGAATGTTGTAATCTCCGCTACCGCACGTTCTGCTAAACCCAAGCCTACCGCCGCAACTGCAGAAGATAATGCCCCTAAAAAAGAAAAACGGTATAAAGGCACATCTATAGTAGGCGTAGCCACTGGAAAGGGCGTCCATCTTTCGTCTGGAATAAATAGATCTTTTACTGTATAATCTATACTATGAGACCCTTTTAGTCCGACCACATTCCAATTATCAATCGTTGTTATTTCTTCAGGTTTAAAAAAAACGACCCCAGTGCCAACGATCTCTTCTCCTTCTACTATTCGGATTCCACCAATTATATGCGTACTATGCGTAATACCAGATCCCCAAGACCAATGACCAGAAACTTCTAATCCATTCGCTACTTTTTTTGCTACTCCAGCTGGTGCTGCAAAACCACCTACCATACTATCTGGAGCAGCGAAAATAGCCTTTGCAGGTGCAGAATCTAAAAAACCAGTAATCAAAGACGAACAGCAAGTTACACCCACCACCCACGCCAAAGAACCATTATGATAAGCCATTTCTCGAACCATATTGGTCACCGCTAGCACACTTGCTTGTTTGCCCCCATATTCTTTGGCTGCCCAACTTTTGACTAAGCCCAACTGTTTCACCTGATTCATAATATCCTTAGGAATATTTCTGATGGATTCTATTTCTGCTTTTCGTTCTTCCGCTTGTCTGGCTAGTACTTGGTATTCTTTCAT
>JALZWC010000545.1 GCA_023300255.1 Saprospiraceae bacterium
AAGTCAAAAGCCAAATTGACTCAAAAAGTTCTGATATGATGTTTCTAATATTACATATTCCTGTTTTTTCGTGATTTTAGACATAGAACTCCTGTAAAACCACGGTTTATAGAATAAATCAATTTTATCTTGAATACAGCTGCTTAAGCAGCTGCTTTTGTTGGCTTAGTCTCCATAATTATTCGCCCCATGCGATGCAAATTATAGGACAATATTCCGTAAGCCACATACCTTTTAAATCCATCTATTCCTTTGTCTCGACAGACCGATAATCCATGATGCTCTAGCTGATTGATATTCGCTTCTACTGCACTATGCTTTTTTCTTTTCTCCACAAATATCTCTGTTGATTCCTCTTCTTTTTGTTGTGCTGTCTTTTTGCCTGGCTTGGGTAAGACCACTACATCAAAAGATTTATTCAATGCTTGTTTGGCTAAAAGAGAATAAAAATTTCTATCAAAACTAATACTCGATAAATGATAGGATGGACTTGAGAAAAGCTCGGCAATATGATTGCCAATTGCTATAGTTCGAGACTTGTCCACCTGCTGCTCATATACCTCTTGATACACAATGAATTGATACTGATCTGTTGCTATCAATACATTATGTCCCAGCTCTACTTTCTTGTTTAATTTACCTTTTGTATTCCATTCTACATGCGACTCAAATATGGAAAATACTTTCTCCTGATGAGGTATCTTTTCTCCTTGTAATATTCGACGATTCACTAAATCTCTATGCTTATCTAGCATCGATAAATAATAGGTCAGCTCCTTTAATAAATTACCCACTCGAACGGAATCTATCATGCTCGTACCTATATATAATGCGCCTTGTCGCAAACTCAAAGCTACTTTTTCTGATAACGTGCCACTAACTTCTAAATAGTTCTTTGTCGCTTCTTCCAAACGAAATTGATAATTTGCGCCCTTCTTTCTATGTATCTCCGAAGTGATGCGATACAACTTCTTCACCCTACTATACCAACTTTTATATTGTCCCCAACCACTCCAATAACACGATTCTGATACCCCCTCTTTTTCCTTTTTTAACAAGCCAATTATATCTATACATTTTCTACAACTATCCCACAATAAATTCATATCTG
Source organism: Saprospiraceae bacterium (assembly GCA_023300255.1). Taxonomy (GTDB): domain Bacteria; phylum Bacteroidota; class Bacteroidia; order Chitinophagales; family Saprospiraceae; genus JAFMDF01. Next base: position 1,112 of record JALZWC010000545.1, read on the forward strand.
TAGGAAAATGTATCGCACTCTCCACCACAAAACTATCTGACTTTATTACTAAGTTTAAACAGTCTACTCCCTCTTTTTTTTTTAGTAATCCATGAGCCCCTTTTACAATAAGTTCACTTATCGATATTATGGTCGCCGAATCTAATAATTGCACATTATCATGTATCGTTTGATAATGATATTCTTTACCTTTTACTAAACTACTATTGCCCACTCCTAATATCCCCCTCAACTCCGTATGGCTATTCGCTAGGTCATGAAGAAAATCAAAATCTATCTCTAAGGATAGTTTTACAACACCTAATACTAATAACTCCCATAGACTCATCCCTAAACGACCTGTTGCCTTCTTACCCGATAATAATTTCTGCTCTAGTAATTTGAAAATCTCTTCACTCAATTCCTTATCATTAAAGGCATATTGTAACGCTATTAGTACTGGTGCCAACTGATGTCGACTCTTTTTATTAATTACTACCTCTCCTATTGGGGTGATCCCAAATGTTAACTGCTGCTCGAATCGTTTTCGCATTTTTACTTTTTTTTCAGAATGTGGAAAACTCCTAAAATTAAAACATTGATAATCAATGCTTTGCATATCAAATATACGAAAAATCGAAAAACTAAACAAGAAAAAAACAATATAATTAACTGATTTTTAGTAACTTATGAGTTCTCTTGCAGAAACTACTTAACCTAATCCGTGAATCCGTGGTAAAAAAGTACGATTAGTGTAAACTGCTTTGATAAACTTGTCGTGTTCTTAATGATTTAGAACTGCCAGTTTTTGGAAAATTGGCAGTTCTATCCATACAATGTATTTTCCTAGAATATTACAATACAATACTACGTTGAAACTGCTGCACCAAGTCCTGTAGATCATTTGTAAAACTTCCCCAAGGGTTAGATAAAATAAATTGAACTTGCTTCCTTACTAATGGGTTTTGATATAAGACTAACAAATGCTGGGTCGTTTGTCCATTTTCATTGGTACAAAACATCTGCTCTGTCCAGACTCCATCTTTTACGACTTCTTTCTTTTGCAATCCTTTAAACTGAATCGTTTGTCCCTTCATATGCTGTTGGACTAACTCTTCAAAATTGATAGTCCCTAAGTTCATTGGGCGGATTTTTATAGCCGTATTTTCATGACTTGGCGTACTCGCTGTAAATTGATTATCTACCCATGTCCCATTCCAACTTTTAGGTAATAAAAAAGCAACTTCCTGCTTTTCTATTTCTTGATATAAGGACACCTTAACTTTTTCTTTCTTTTTAAATTCTGAACCATAAATAAAGACACCTGTCACTGCTCCATTAGGGTTCAACTTAAATTGTATTTCTCTAGGGTGCTCTATGCCCCTTAAGACCGCTCTTGATTTACTAGAAAACTGTAATCTATAATGTCCTTTTTGGACAATATCTTTATATCCTTTTAAAGATAAGGAATCATTGTCCCCTTCAAATACTTCTATGGTATAGTCTTTATATATTGGATGGGCATCTCCTATTGATACATATTTTCCAATATATTTTTCCTGCTCTTTTCTTGGTATCGCATAATAGTCATCGAATGGATCATCTATTCTCGGCCTTGCAAAATCTGTGGTTGGTTCATCTGCTAATAGGTGGAGAATATTATTTCCTACATTTTCAATACTTGGATATACAAACCGATCAAACCGACCTGGATCTGCATTGAATAAAACAGTCATCGCTGTATTATTACCTAAGTTAATACCTGTAATAGAAGACATCGTACCTGTATTCCCTGGATGGATAATTAATGGCCGATCATCAATCATCATTTTTAACCAACCTAAAGTATATTCAATATTAATTCCATTGCCACCTAACATAGTTCCTAGTCCGTTAAAGGAAATTTGAGGCTGCCACATTTTCGCAATACTTTCTGGGGAGAGAATCTGCTGTCCTTTATAATTTCCTCCATTCAATAAAGCAATTAAATAATGACCTACGTCTGCCGCTGTTGATCGCATTTCTGAACCAGCAGGTATATAGTTACTATTGAATAAATCTTTTTTTGCAGGGCGGCATCCTGTCAAGCCTACTTCATGTCCATAGGTATTGCCTAATTGGGTAATCTTTTTTGGATCAGTCGTAGTTTTCGCCATTTGTAGTGGGCGGAATATATATTGATCCATATAAGCCGCATAAGACATTCCAGACAATTGGCTGATAATTAAACCTGCCACACAAAAGCTTTCTCTGGAGGCCTCATAAGAAAGTCCAGGTGTTTGATTGATATAATAGCTATTCATAGATCTAACAAAATCTTCTAAAGCTTTATCCTCCTCTAGACTAGGAATAGATTCAAATTGTGGCGGGATACCTGATGTTTGATTTATCAACATTCGAATCGTAATCTGATCACTAAATTCTTTATTCGCTGTCTGAAACCAAGGCAAATATTTGATTACTTTATCTTCTAAATCCAATTGCCCTTTTTCGGCTAATTGAAGAATAGCCAATGCCGTCATAGACATGGTTAATTCACCAACACCTATACTGCTTTGAGGAGTTATTGCTTTCGACTGCCCCATCTGTTCGACGCCATATCCTTTTTGAAAAATTACTTGATCCTCTTTTACGATAACTACTGCTAGACCGGGCACTGGAACGGAGTCCATGTAGTTTTGTAAATACGCGTCAATTTTTTTTAGTTTGGTGTCACTTTGTGCTTGGACGGAGTGACTGAAGAGGAAGCATAACAATAGGAAAGCTGTTATTTTTAATAAATTCATCCGATCACTTCCAGTGGTCGGATGAAACGTCCAGCCTGATTCGCCCACTCTAAGTGATCGGATCAGTGGGCTTGGAATGGCCACAATTTTATTATATAATCTATTCAATTGAAAATCCATTTTTTTCATCTCCGTATAAATTATTTTAAGTAATAGTAAAGAACAATTTCAAGCACTAGCTGTCAACACCTTACTACTTATTACCTATTACTTTTTACCTATTACCTAATAAACCTACTCCCTAACCAATACCCGCGGCTTCACTTGCAATACACCTCTTGAAGCCAACCAGACACTCCCTACCGTCAACACCAATATAATAGGTATTACCAATAAACTGGAACTCCATTGATGTACATAAGGCACCTCTACTAAACCTACGTCCGCAGTTAATAAACTCAAACCTGGACCTAGGAATTCTGCAGCAAATGGGATTCCTACGAGCAATGCTAATACCGCAATCAAAACCGCTTTGAATAATAGCGCAATTTGTAATTGCCGAGGCGTCATACCGATAGCTTTATAAATTCCTAAATTTCGTTGATTCTCTCGAATACTCAAGACCGTATCATTAAATACCGTTACGATTAGGACTGCAAGGAATAGTAAGGAAACTAAAAAAATTACATCTCTAAGATTTAATAGAATCCCTGATAAAACATCTTCCATTCCGGCTGTCCTTCTTACCTTATAAGCACCTCCATAGGTTTTTAATAAATCCTCTTCAAACGAAGTAATGTCTTCTCCTTTTTCTAATAAGATATTATATCGACGCAGTTTGTATAAAGGATTGTATTCTTGTATTCCATCCAATCGAATTCTAAAACCTTCTCCCAAATCATCAATCGTTTGATGAAGGCCTGTAATAATAAAATTCACTAATTGTCCCTCCATAAAAACAGATAAAGAGTCCCCGATCACTTTATTTAATCTATTACTCGATGTAATGCCCAAAGATACCTCATCCTCAAATACAGGATGTCGTCCTTCTAAAACGGTTAAACCTAAAACAGCAGGATCATCATCAAATACAAAACCTGCAATAAATTTAGGGGCTACATTTTCTGTACCAGGTAAGTTCGTTACATACACTCCTACTGGCACTATATGATCTACTCGATCATCTTCTTTCATTTTATCTAAGAAAGCATCTTCTTGGTTAAATGCATCGAAGTTGTTTCCTTTTGTTACTCTCAGATCCGCATTAGTAATCCCCCATCCAGGACGATTGCCAGCCAAATCAAAGGCAGAACCAGATGCATTGAGGTAAAAATTTTGAACAATGATGACAAAGAGTAAGCCTATAAAAAGGGTTAAAGATCTTTTTTTATTGGATAACAAAAACCGCCATCCTAAAAACATCGGTAAGTAAGAAGATGGGCGCAAGGAAAAGAATCTAGACTTAGAAGGTTTAAATGATTTCGGTGGCGGGCCTCCGTAACGGATAGCTGTTACAGGACTAATACTACTTGCCTTTTTTGCAGTCAAGTAAGTAATTAATAATATCCCTACTAAAAAAGTAAAGAAAGTGATGACTGCTGGCCCCAATAAAGACACTTCAAAGTTGACTGCGCCTATCGCAGAAATCAAACTTTTGAATATCAGCTGAACCATAAAATAACCTCCTACTAAACCTAATGGCACTGCAATCAACGTAATCAGTATAAACTGTATTAAGTAGACCATGTTCACATTCCAATTGGTAAAGCCTTGCGATTTCAACATACCGATCATTTTATAATCTGATCGAATCGCACTATTCACTACCGTTATGGTAATGATGATGGTAATTAAAATACCGAGTATGGAAAACGCACTTAACAAACTACCTATAAACTGATAGAGTACTTGAAATATTCTTTTAAAAACATCATACCGCATACAAAATCCATCAAACTGAAAGACTCGACTAAATCTAGCCCATACCGTTTCTGCCTGTGTTGGATCTTTTAATCTTATTCCTAATTGTACGCCAGATAATTGACTAACTGGATACATCATAGATAAGCCACCAGGACCTACAAAAGCATGGGTCATACCAGATAAGCCATTAGAGAAATGAGGCTCTACTATAAAAGCGGAAATAACTAGCGGGAATAAGCCATCATCAGTAGGTGCAAAAATCGTATCCCCAACAGATAGGTCATCTTTATTCAACCAATGATTGGGTGCCCATATTTCGCCTGGGCCAGGAAAGTCTTTTTCTTCCCCTTTAAAAATAATCACTTGATCGTGTGCTTTTGAATTTCCTGGATGCTCGATTAAGCGTGTCCGACTCGCAACCTCTTCCCCTTTAAAAATGAAGCGCTTCATCAAATTCTTTGCTATCCTTGGTTTGGTTATTTTTTCAAATTCGGGCTGCGCTTCAAACCATTTTGTATAGGCTACTGGATCATGAATATTTTGATCAAAATTCATAATGAGATGAGATGCTTGGAGATTGTCTTGCAATTTATCAAATGGTTCTTCCATTCCTTGATAGACGCCTATCAATGTTGCAAATAGCATGGCGGTAAGGGCTATACAAATAGTTACTAAGAAGGTTTGTACTTTCCTTCTTTTTATATTAGCCCAAGTTATTAAGAGTATACTTTTCAAATGAGT